>CAZKJY010000065.1:0-8420 GCA_964553165.1 uncultured Enterobacteriaceae bacterium | reverse complement strand
AACAGGAATAACCGGCAATATAATCTGCGGCATCCGCTTCAGCCACATGGCGGGCGGTTTTGCCGATGATGACTGCCAGCTCACCTTCATAATCCAGCTTTTCAGATTGCGCAGGTCGGACAATCCCCTGTCTGTGAGCGACCAGAGTGTCTGCGAAGCGGGTAAAAATTACCGGGTAAAGGGCACCCTGGTCACGGCCGGTTTCGGCAATATGATTGGCATAATTCAGGCCGATACAGATGATCTTGTCAGGATCGGGAATCGGGGGCAAAAAAGTCACTTCCTCAGGATTATAGACAGCTCCTTCCTGTAGTTGTGCAAACCCCTCATTGCTGAGGACTTTTTTCAGTGTGGTGAAGGCCCCACCTTTTTCAAGCAGTTCAATGATTTTGTCGTTTTCCAGCTTGCCGATGCTGGCCTGGTTGTCCGGGCGAATAAAGCTGAGATATTTCAAGGTGAAATCCTGCGAAAGTTAACCTGCTTGCATGCTAGCGATGGACATTGCCAGTGTCAATTCACAGGCTCTGTTGATCTGCTATGGCGGCTGCCGGGTATCTTCAAGGAGCAATTCTGGGCAGTGCTGAATTCAGGCTGCTTCTATACACTTTGCCAAGCCAAAAAAGATAATTTAGACTGATGAAGAGCTCCTCATTCCGCTTGTCCAGAAAACGTCCGTGAAATGATCTGGGTCATTTCCTGGCAGAATAATTGGTTATAAGCTTCAGGTAAGTGACAATTTTAAATGACAGTGTATTGCAGGTGGAGACCTTATGGATTTTGAAAAAGTAAAACAGACGCTGCTGGAAAAACAGGCAGAAATCATGTCCCGTGTGGATCGAACACATCACCATATTCATCATCGGGATGAACCGGTCAGCGCTGATTTCAGTGAGCAGGTGACCGAAATGGAGCATGAGGAAATCATTCATGCCCTTGATGGTGAGGGGAAACTTGAACTGAAAAAAATCAGGCAGGCCCTGCAGCGACTTGAAAACGGAAAATATGAATTCTGTTCACGCTGTGGCGAAGAAATTGGCGAGCAACGTCTGCAAGCCTTGCCGGAAGCTGATCAGTGCATTTCCTGTGCCAGCCAGGCAGGTTAACTGGTCCAGCTGTCTCCAGCCTCAATTATCTCTTTTTCACCCCATTGCAGTTGATACCTTTCCATCAGGTAACACAGGCAATCCTGCCTGACGATGGTGATGTTATCGGTCAGCATGGATGGCGTCACGGGTTTGCGGGTGAATAACTGTGAATCCTTCAGGATAAAAAATTCAGCAAAAACATCCTTACCGGATTCTTCCAGCACACGAAAGGGCTGGCTGAGGGCAGTATTGATGGTTGCCAGAGGTGTTCCGGCATCAATCTCTTCAAAATTGTGTTTCTCAATACCGGCAATGAACTGGATATCAGCGTCACTGCCATCAAAACTGATGCTCAGTTCGTCAGGTATTTTTATTACAGCCGTGGTATGAAACAGGTCGTAACTGGCATCAGCCGGGAACTCACCTGGATGTTCGGCAAGCTGCAGCACCTGTTCGACAAAATGTCTGGCTTTCTCGATGCCAAGCCGGTCACCAGACTGCCCGCATTCCAGGGTCAGGGCAGGGCAGAATCTTGAAAAGGCAAGGCTCTGCACACTGCGTGGACGCACAAAGTAAACGATGGTGCGTGAAAAGCGCCGTGCCAGATTCAGAAATTCTGCCTGCAGGGAATTGATGCAGGCGTAATGAGGATTAAGGCCGGTATTGTTGTGGATATCAATGCTGGCAAAAAGTTGACGTTGCTGCATTTCCCTGAGCACTGTCTGGATCAGTTCTGCTTCCGGTGAATCATTGCTGCCATCCCAGACGCGATTGAAGTCTGGCTGAGTATCCAGCTTGCGACGCTGTTGAGCAGCTGCTTTGACATTCCCGATAAAAATACACATGGCACGCGGAAGCGGACGACCCTGATAGTCCCGCATCAGGGAGCGGATCACCTCCCAGCCGGTATCTTCATTGCCGTGGAGCAGCACGCTGAGAAACAGCGGTTGTTTGTTGAGTCCATCAAGCGATATCAGGGTTGGTCCAGGCAGGATTTTATGTAACTCCCATGCCGGGCATTGCAGTAGCTCCTCACTGATCTCCTCGAGTCGGTGTAACATTACACTTTCCATTCAGCGACAGGCAGGCCGCTGTTTTGAAGGTTCAGGTAACGCAGGGTCAGGGCCTGCATGTTGATGCCATTTTTTCTGATCCAGCGTCGTTGCCATTCGGCACCATTCTGTTCACTTCTGATGCGTGTTTCAATGACGCCCAGATAATAATCCCGTTCCGCCGCCTCAATACCCAGAGCTTTCAGCCCTTTGTGTGCAGCAGGCAGCAGTGTTTCCAGCAGGATCTGGCGAATGCTGTTACTGCTGGCATGTGGCCAGTTTACCAGGGCATGCAAACCGTCCCGGGCACACAGATAAAAATTTTCCCGGGCCAGACTGAAGGGGAGGGCTTCCGGACCCGAATCATCCTCAAGGCCATACACCATGCCGTAAAAAAAGGCCGCATTGGCAATACTGTCGACAATACTTGGACCTGCCGGGACGACCCGGTGTTCAATCCTCAGATGGGGCGTGCCATCCTCGTCAAATCCCAGCAGAGGTCGGTTCCAGCGCCAGATGGTGCCGTTGTGAAACCGTAAATGGCTGAGTTTTTCAGGTGGCTCAGATGACCAGTTTGGTACCAGAACTGGATAGTCATGCAGATTCTCCAGAAAACTCTCAAACAGGCTCTGCTGGATGTACTGGTCGCCGAAGCTTACCCGTCTATGCGCGAGTTCACCACACTCCACGGCCTGCTCAAACAGGGGAATACGGGTTTCGTTCCACAGTTCATGCCCGAACAGATAGGGGGAATTTGCGCTCACGGCAACCATCGGTGCAGACAGCAGGATGGCACGGTTGAATAATCTGACAGACTCCGCCAGTGGTGTCTGCAGGTGGATCTGAAAAGAGGTTGCGGCTGATTCCAGCATCACATCAAAATGATCAGCCTGCAGTGTTTCATGACCATGAATGTCCAGATGCAGTGGGATGCCGTTTCGTAGCCGCATGACCTGCTCATTCAGGGCCCGGTACCGGTTGGAACGGGTCATGTTGGCAAGGGTCAGATCATCATCTGCGATGCTGGGCAATATGCCGATCATCACGATGTCGGTTTCCAACTGACGGGCAATCTCCCGACAGTGTTGCCAGGTCCTTTCCAGGTTCTGCTGCATGCGTGAAAAGACCTTGCCTTTGAGTGCTTCCGGCTCAACATTCAGCTCAATGTTAAATTGTGAGAGTTCATGCACCACCATGGGGTCAGCCAGCGCTTCCAGAAATTGCTGGTTTTTGGCAACGGGGAGGCCTTTGTGGTTGACCAGCCAGGCTTCGATTTCAAACCCGCTGACGGGGCCTCGTTGGCTGAGTTTTTTTTGGGCGAACAGCTCGCCGAGGTAGGTGGTTTCGCTTCTCAGCCGGCTTTCAAATTGTTCGTAGTCAGCATTGCTGAACTGACTCTGCTCAATTTCCTGTCCCATGGAAGCTTAATCCTTTTTAGCTTCGTTCAGTCCGGCCTTGATGGCATGACAGAGCGTTTTGACAATCTCAACGCGGGCATGCTTTTTATCGTTGCCGGCTATCAGGTTCCAGGGTGAAAACTGCGTACTGGTATGGGCAACCATGTCATCGATGGCCTGTTTGTAGTCATCCCACTTTTCGCGATTGCGCCAATCCTCTTCTGTGATCTTGTACTGCTTCCAGGGAATATTCTGCCGCTCTTCAAAACGTTTCAGTTGTTCCTCAGGACTGATGTGAAGCCAGAACTTGCAGAGAATGATGCCCCGTTCATGCAGCTGTTCCTCAAAGTGGTTGATTTCGGCATAGGCACGGGACCAGTCTGCTTCGGGGGTAAATTTTTCGACCCTTTCCACCAGTACCCGACCATACCAGGAGCGGTCATAAATGGTGGTATACCCGGCCAGCGGAATATGTCGCCAGAATCGCCACAGATAGTGATGGGCAGCTTCTTCGTCAGTGGGGGCAGCTGTTGAAATTACCTTGAAAAGCCGGGCATCGATGGCCTGGGTAACCCGTCTGATGGCACTGCCTTTTCCGGCGGCATCCCAGCCTTCAAATACGGCAACGACTGAGCGGCGCTGCTCCCGTGCCAGCCAGGTCAGCCTGTTCAGCCGTGACTGGGCTTTTTCCAGTTCACGATGGTATTTGTCTTCGCTCAGGCTGGCCTGCAGGTTCACGTGATCAAGAATGGTTGGCTGGTTGCCCAGTTTTTCCAGACCGGAGGAATCTGGCGGCTGAATGTTACCATTGTTTTCTGCCTGCAGCCGTTCCTGCAGGGTTTTCAGGATGATTTCACCTGCTGCAATATCCCGATAGCGGACATCGCTTGCCTCGATAATGTGCCAGGGCAGCATGTGCTGTTCAGTACTGCGTATGGCCTGCTCGGAAACGGGCAGGAACTGTTCATACTGTTTAATATGATGCTCGGTCTGCGGAGCTGTTTTACGTTGCTTCGAGTCGCTTTCGAGTCTGTCAATGACCGACTGTTTCGAAATATGGAACCAGAGTTTGATGATGATCGCACCATCCTGTACCAGCATGTTTTCAAATTCACGGATGTGCGTCAGCTGGCGTTCAAATTCCGCTTCGTCAATCTCGCCGTAAACCCGTTTGACGATCGGTTGGGTATACCAGGATCCAAACATAATGCTGATGCTGCCTCGGGCTGGCAGCACACGCCAGAATCGCCAGAAATCCGGACGCATGGCCTGTTCGTCAGTTTCGTCCCAAAAGGCATTGGTTTCGATACCCCGGGAATCGAGCCACTGATTGAGCCGGTTGACAACCTGGCTCTTGCCGGCACCCTCTACTCCTGAGAGTAAAATGATGACAGAGTGTCGGGTGTCTTTTAATTTGAACTGGCTTTCCAGCAAACGCGTCTGCAACTCGATTTCGAGTTTGTTGAATTCTTTCTTGGATAATTTGTGGCCAATTTCTGCAACTTCAAACATGCCTGCTTCCTGAGCTGGGTATCAAACTGGGAGACGTCTTTGAATAATAACAGGAATGAAATACAGAAATGGTGCCCGATGCATTGATGCGCATCAAGCTGCAGTCACGCGTTATTGTTTTCAGCCGAAAATCTTTCAGGGCTTCTGGAAAACAAGGACAGCGCGATCGGTATTGCCGCCAGCGGAGAATGCAGTACTGCTTTTATCGTCGTTGGGATTCGCCAGCAGATTGCTGTTGGAAACCAGCACAAATCCCGCCGCCGTGACTTCATCGATAATGACCTGCGGGTCGACCCGATGGAGTGCTTCGGAGGTCGTCCAACCGGTACCATCCGCAGCCTTGTGATCAATGATCACATAATTGCCCCCGGATCTTAATGCCGCGTAGATGCGTGCATTCATGGCAGCTGTGTCAACGCCGGTAAAGGGCAGGTCATGGTAGGACAGGATATTGAAAACAGCATCGACATTGCTGTCGCAGTCCGCCTCATGATAGTACGCCATGGTGTAAGAGGTATTACTGTAGGCATCGGAAAAAGCCATACCGTTTGTATCCGCCCCGAAGCGCTGCCAGGGTGGCAGGTCATACATGTCCAGGCGTCCACTCTGGCCAATGGCCTGCACGAGCATGGTCGAGTAATACTGACCGAGTGCAGACAGTTCGATGACATGGTCACCAACATTGATATCCGCAAGTGTCAGCACTTCTGCGGGCTTGCGGATAGCATCGCGTTGGGTGTCCTCCATGCTGCGCTGGGTATTCTCAACCGCGAGCCTGATATGGGCAGGCGTATTGGCAGGGATGACATACTCCTGTGCGCTGAGGCTAAGCGGAAGTACGGAAAAACAGAATCCTAGCGCTAGCAGGGTGGTAATTTTTTTAGTCATGATCTAGTGGCCCTCGCTGAGTTCTTTGCGAATAAATTCGCTTTCGGCTACGGCGCGGTCCTTGCGAATTTTGCTACGAGCCAGCTGCTCCTGACTCTCCGATTTGCGGGTACTTTTGCTGGTTCTGATACCGGCGGGAGAAAACAGTTTCTCCAGGTTTTTGCTGTGGCAGAAATCACAATCGGGCTGCTCGCTTACCAGCACGATTTTTTCGAAGGTCTTACCGCAGTCGAGACATTTGTATTCATAGATTGGCATGGTGAAATCATACTACAGGAAAAACTTGCACTGCTAGCCCTGAGTTCAGTGTGCTCGCTGGTATTCACGGATAAAGAGCCCGGCCGATTTTAATTTACTGAGTGCCATTTCCTTGTCCTGCTTGTTCAGGAATTTACCCAGTTCTATTTTCTGCCGACCATCGCTGATTTTAATGCCAAGTGGGGCATAGGGGTGTCTGGGTTCGGTCAGCACCAGAAAGGCGCTCTGGCGGTTCAGATCCCAGCTGCGTTTCGGAAAGTGCCGACCAACCTGAACCAGAATTTTCCCTGGCGAGAAGGTGATGACCTGGCGGTGATAGGTGGACAGGCAGACCCGGTAGAGAAGAAAGGCCACCAGGGCAGCTTCAATGCCTGAAAATGGCAAAATCATCCAGGCCCCGGCAAAGGCCCAGAATGTTCCGATGGCCAGCATGGAGGCGCAGATCACCAGCACGGTCAGCCGGGTTTCCGCCCAGCTCGCTGAGCGATTGGGAAGCAGGGTGATGGTTGTGCTTGTGTCTTGTTGGCTGGATAGAACCATGGGCAGATTTTACCAGCTTGAGAAGGGAGGGGAAGTAAATCTGACCGGCAGAGCGCCGGTCAGATTCCATCACAAGGTTAAAGCGCTCTCAGTCTATCGCAAAGCAGTAGAAGAGGCCTGCACCACCGCCGGCAGCGACACCTTCGGGGCTGCAACTGCGGGTATTGTGCGTGGAGTTCCAGGAGTTGTCAGTGCGTCCGTGACGGTCATGGTGACCAATACGGGCACTGCCCTGATCATTGCTGGTCCAGTTGCTGCAGGTCATGTCATCGCCAGCCGGGTAAGCGGTACCCTGCACAGTGGATCCGGTCAGAATGTCATGGACACTGGGTCCCAGACCATATTCACGGGCCAGGATGCCGTTAACAATGTCGCCTTTTTCGGTCCTGGCATGGAACGGGTGCAGTCCGCTACCAAGTCGGGCCTGTTCCAGACTGTCACCATGCAGGTGATCCAGATTTTCGGCAATCAGGTTGCCTTCTGAACCGTACCAGGGCCCGGAGCCAATGCGGTCACGTGCATTGACGGCATTCGGTCCCTGTGTGCTCAGATAGGCATGCCAGGTTGCATCGCCACGACCGACAGCGCTTGCCAGTGCCTGGCAATGGGCATCAGCGCCAGCCAGGCCGCCGAGGTTGCCGCCATCCAGGCCGACACTGGTAATAAAGAAGGACATGGGTTGCTGTTCGTTATTCTGGGCAAAAGCCATGTTGGTAGCCAGCAGGCTGCCGACAATCAATAAGGGGGTACTTAAAGTACTTAAAAAAGGTGCTTTTATTTTTATCACGGTTATTTCCTCTTGAATGTTTAATCTGGGCCCCGTAAGCCTGTTTCACTTCCCGGTATGACTAAGCCATGATTACCCATCGAGGCACCGGTACGGGAGCCTGATACTACCACCAAAAGACCAGCGCAGACACTGCGGCTCTGCCGAGAAGGGATTGTTTTCTCTCTGGTATGGGCGAAAGGCATGCTAGTATCAGCTGCAATCTTGTTAGCTGAATGGAGAGGAAAATGAAGATGACAAAAAGTCTATGGATTCAGGCTCTGGCACTGGCTCTGCTGACAGTTGGCGGCAGCCTGCAGGCGGCAGAAAACCAGTCGGCCGATGATTGCAGCAGTGCTGGCGGTCTCAATTTTATTTGTGGTTTCAGTGGCCCCCCGGAAGACCTGGTGCTGGTGCCGGAAAGCGACTGGGTCGTCGCCAGCGCCTTCCAACCGCAGGAGCCGGTAGGCCTCTATCTGGTTAATAGCCGGAGTAAAGCAGTCAGTGCCCTTTATGGAGCCAATACCGGCAGGGATCGTTTTAACCGGAACCGTTATGGTGTGTGCCCGGGTGTGCCCGACAGGGAACACATGGAAACCCATGGCCTGGCAATTCAGCCCAAAGCCGGAGAAGCAGGGGTATTCGAACTCTATGCTGTCAGTCATGGCGCTCGCGAGGCTATCGAGGTCTTTGAACTGGAAGCCGGGGAAGCTGCCCCCCAGATTACCTGGGTCGGTTGCGTCCCCATGCCAGACGGCCTGGATGCCAATGATGTCAGTCCAATGCGGGATGGGAGCATCCTGGCCACTGTGCTGATGCACCCGGGGAATACCTTTGATGACCTGCTTTCGGGACGGCCAACGGGTGGTGTCTATCGATGGACCCCTGGAACAGCAGGATTTGTCATGCTTGCAGGCTCAGC
>CAZKJY010000064.1:0-8434 GCA_964553165.1 uncultured Enterobacteriaceae bacterium | reverse complement strand
CGGCGGCGCATCCTGTCTGCACCAATGTTGAAGTGAGGGATCTGTTTTTCAATACCCCGGCCCGCCGCAAGTTTCTGCGTACTGAACAAACCGAATTCAAACGCATCGAAGACATCGTCAAACAACTGGCTCTCAGCCGCTTTGATGTCACATTCACCCTGCAACATAACCAGCGGCAGATTCATAAATTTGATAAAGCGCGCACGGAACAGGAGCAACAGCGCCGGGTGGCACAGATTTGCGGTCCGAGCTTTGTTGAACATTCTGTTTATCTCGACCTGGACAACAACGGTATGAAGTTGTGGGGCTGGATCAGCCTGCCGACCTTCTCCCGCTCACAGCCTGATCTGCAGTATTTTTACGTCAACGGTCGCACCATCCGTGACAAGGTGGTCAGTCATGCCGTCAAACAGGCCTATCGTGATGTGCTCTTTCATGGCCGTCATCCTGCGTTTCTGCTGTTTCTGGAAATCGATCCGGCTGAAGTGGATGTCAATGTACATCCCACCAAGCATGAAGTCCGTTTTCGGGAAAGTCGCGAAGTCCATGGTTTTATATTTTCGGTACTGCACAGGGCGCTGGCTTCCGTGCGTCCGGAAGATCACATGCCGTCCGAGGTCACGACAGCCGGCGCCGAGCAGCCCGCAACTCAGGTCGATTTTTCTAAACAACAGTCCCGTTTCAATTTTTCTGCCCTTGAGCACGGTGATCGTGGTGATTATTCAGCATCGCAGATCCAGAACCAGCTCGCTGCCTATGACACTTTCCGCAGCACCTCCCCGGCACAGCCGCTGCCGGAAAACGAAGAGGATATCCCTCCGCTGGGGTATGCGATTGCCCAGTTGCACGGCATTTACATCCTGGCCCAGAATGCCCAGGGTCTGGTTATTGTTGATATGCATGCCGCGCATGAGCGCATCACCTATGAACACATGAAACTTGCCAGCGAGAATCAGGGCATCAAGGTGCAGCCTTTGCTGGTTCCCATCAGCATTGCCGTCAGCGAACGGGAAGCTGACCTGGCCGAAGAGCACGCCGCCTATTTACGTGAATTGGGCATGGAGATTGAACGGCAGGGACCGGAGACTCTTTCCCTGCGACAGCTGCCCAGCATACTGGCCAAGGCCAATGCCGAACAATTATTGCGTGATGTGCTTTCCGATTTGCTGGAACATGGCAGCAGTGATCGCCTGGAAGCGCACCGCGATGAGATTCTCAGCACCATGGCCTGTCATGGTTCGGTGCGTGCCAACCGCCAGCTAAGCATTGCGGAAATGAATGCCCTGCTACGTGACATGGAAGCAACCGAACGCAGTGGCCAGTGTAATCATGGCCGTCCCACCTGGGTTTTGCAGAATCTGGGTGAACTGGATAAATTATTTCTGCGCGGGCAGTGAGCAGTCAGATTGAAAGAATGAAATTGAGGTAGTGATAGACTTCAATCTCTTCTCCCCAGTAACGTGACAGCAGAATTTTCTGATCCTTGACGTCACCACTGGTAAAAAAACTGATGCGGGCACGCTTGAGTGAATCGGACATGAGGTCATGTTCCAATAACCGTCGACGCAGTTCCTTGGCCACCGCCATACCCGTATCCACGATGACCACATCAGGGCCGACTATCTCGCGGATAATGTCAGTAATCAGGGCGTAGTGGGTGCAGCCGAGCACCAGCGTGTCGCCCCCTTTTTTAATAAACTCTTCGGTGTATTCCGTCACCAGTTTAACGATTTCATCACGATCCGGATTGATTTTTTCAATCTCATTGGTCAGCCCGGGACAGGGCTGATTGATGATCTCCACTTTGTGCTGATACAGGTTGTGCAGATCGACATACTTGCTGCTGTCCAGGGTTCTGTTCGTGGCAAGGACGCCAATGACACCGGTGCGGCTGAGCTCGGAAGCCGGTTTGATTGCAGGTTCCATCCCGATGATCGGCAGATCAAAGGCTTCACGCATTTCCTTTACGGCTGCTGCCGTTGCCGTGTTGCAGGCTAATACCAGTGCCTTGATATGCTGCAGCTGAAAGAAACCCATGTTCTCGAAACAGCGGTGTCGCACATCTTCCTGACTCTTGTTGCCATAGGGCGCGAACCAGGAATCGGCGACATAAATCAGCTCCTCATTGGGCATGAGTTCGCGAATTTTTTTCAGTACTGAAAGTCCGCCGGCGCCGGAATCAATTACACCTATGGGAGCTTCGGAAGGCATGAATACCCAGTCAACTAAAAAGGAAATTATTGTAACGTATTTCTTGTTATAGTGAGGGCCTGTTTCCGCAATCTCATAAGATAAAGTCAGTCATTTGAGCACATCGATACCCCCCGTATTCTGCCTGATGGGTCCGACTGCTTCCGGCAAAACCGGTCTGGCGGTCGAGCTTGTGCAACGCGGCCCCTTTGAAATTATCAGCGTCGATTCTGCCCAGGTTTATCGGGGCATGGATATCGGTTCCGGCAAACCGGATGCCGTCACCCTGGCACAGGCTCCGCATCGCCTGATTGATATCCGCGATCCCGCAGAAGCCTATTCCGCGGCAGATTTTCGTGCCGATGTCCTGCGCGAAATTGCCGACATTCAGGCAGCGGGAAAAATCCCCCTGCTGGTCGGCGGCACCATGCTGTATTTCAAAGCCCTGCGCGATGGGCTGGCAGCCATGCCAGCTGCTGATGAAGCGGTCCGTGCAGCCATACTGGCCCAGGCCGAGTCTGAAGGCTGGCCTGCAGTCCACCGGCGGCTGGCTGAAGTCGATCCCGCCTCGGCACAGCGAATCCATCCCAATGATCCGCAACGTCTGCAGCGGGCGCTCGAAGTCTACGAAGTCAGTGGCAAACCCCTGAGCGCCTATCATGCCGAGGAGGCAGACCCGGAATCCCTGCCCTTTTCCCTGCACTTTATGGCCCTGATCCCGGCACAACGTGCAGTGCTGCATAAAAACATCGCCCACCGCCTCCAAAGCATGCTGGATCGGGGCTTTGTTGATGAAGTGCGGGCACTCTATGATCGCGGCGATCTCAAGCCCAGTCTGCCAGCCATCCGTTCTGTGGGATACCGGCAAATCTGGGACTACCTTGCCGGCGCCTATGATTATCAGGAAATGCAGTACCGGGCACTGGTTGCCACCCGCCAGCTCGCCAAGCGGCAACTGACCTGGTTACGCTCATGGCGCGATCTGCAGGTGATCAACAGCGAGATGTCAGAAATTGTGACCCATAGCTTGAATTTAATGACTGACGACCTCAAGTAAAAGTGGTAGCTGTCGTCGCTTAAGCTCTATAATAGCCACACATCTGCTTTTTTTATTTTTGCTTGTATTTTTGTCGTTAATCTAAGGAGACCCTACATGTCCAAAGGGCAATCTTTACAGGACCCCTTTCTCAATACCCTGCGAAAGGAAAAAGTTCCTGTCGCCATTTACCTGGTCAGCGGAATCAAACTGCAGGGTCAGATTGAATCCTTCGACCAGTTTGTTATCGTGCTGAAGAATACCGTGAACCAGATGGTGTACAAACATGCCATTTCCACTGTCGTTCCCAATCGTCCGATCCGCATTCCCATGCAGGACGGTTCCGATTCAGGCAATGCAGAACCGGGCAACAGCCTCTGAGGAAGCTCTGATCAGGCTCATGGAGCTCAACTAGTGTTTTTCGACCGTCCAGATAGTGGTGAACTTGCTATCCTGGTCCATCTGGATATCTATCAATCTGACGATGCAGGCGATCCCAGGGAATTCGAGGAACTGGCGATTTCGGCTGGCGCCTGTCCGGTAGACATGGTTGGCGGTTCTCCCCAGCAGATCAACCCACGATTTTTTGTCGGCAGTGGCAAGCTCGAAGAAATCCATGCCCTGGTGCAGGCACATCAGGCTGAAATTGTGCTCTTCAATCACAGCCTGAGTCCCAGCCAGGAACGCAACCTGGAAAAAGCCCTTGGCTGCCGGGTGCTCGACCGTACTGGTCTGATCCTGGATATTTTCGCCCAGCGCGCCCGCTCCTATGAAGGTAAGCTGCAGGTCGAACTGGCCCAGTTACAGCATACGCGCACCCGACTGATTCGCGGCTGGACCCACCTTGATCGGCAGAAAGGGGGTATCGGTCTGCGCGGTGTGGGTGAAACCCAGCTGGAAATCGACCAGCGTCTGATCGGGGAACGCATCAAGTCCATTCACAAGAGTCTGGACAAGGTTCGCCGGCAACGCGAGCAGGGCCGCAAGGCACGCAAGCGCGCTGAAATACCAACAGTTTCCCTGGTCGGTTATACCAACGCCGGCAAATCCTCGCTCTTCAACCGGCTGACCAACGAAAACATCTATGCCGCGAATCAGCTGTTTGCCACTCTGGATTCCACACTGCGTAAAATCCAGCTGCCGGATATGGGCACCGCTATCCTTGCTGACACCGTCGGTTTTATCCGGGACCTGCCTCACCAGCTGGTGGATGCTTTCCGCGCGACACTGGAAGAAACCACCCAGGCCAGCCTGCTCCTGCATGTCGTGGACTGTCACAGTGAACAGCGTTTTATTCTCCAGGAAGAGGTGGATCGTGTACTGGCGGAAATTGGCGCCTCCGAAATCCCAACCCTCTTGGTCTACAACAAGGCTGACCTGCTGGGTCAGGATCTGCCGGGTATTGAACGGGACAATCAGGGCAAGCCCTGGCGTGTCTGGGTCTCGGCTCTCACCGGTGCCGGACTGGACAATCTGCTGCAGGCAGTCAGTGAATTACTGGGGGAAGATTTCATCGAACCCGAACTGCACCTGCCGCCCCAGAAAGGTCGGCTGCGGGCCAGGCTTTACCATCAGGGCGCCGTCAAACATGAGTCCCTCGACGAACAGGGCCAGATCTGCCTGTCCCTGCGTCTGCCGAAACAGGACTTTGAAAGGCTGATGAAGGAAGAAGGCCTGGATGCCAAGGCCTATATCCATTGATTCTGCCGGGCTCTGTTCCTGCCGGAAACTGTGTAAAAAGCCCCTGATATTCGATAGAATCCCAGTTCTGTGTGCATAGCCCAAACGATAAATTGGCGGAGAAATAATGGCTTGGAACGAGCCCGACGATAACAACGGCAAGAAATCAAACAACGATGATCCCTGGAACACCCAGCGCCCTGGCGGTGGTGGCAATGACCAGGGACCTCCCGACCTGGATGAGATCATCGCCTCCCTGAGCAAACGCTTTTCCGGCATTTTTGGCGGCAAGCGCAGCGGTGGTGGCAGTGCCGGCGGCGGCAACTCGGTGTCCGGCGGTCTGGTGCTTGGCGTGATTACCATCATGGCCATCCTCTGGGTGGGCATGGGTTTCTATACCGTTGATGAACAGGAACGTGGTGTGGTGCTACGCTTTGGTCGCGCGCTGGATGGCGTGGTGCTGCCCGGCCTGCACTGGAATCCCTGGCTGGTCGATGAAGTTACCAAGATCAATGTCACCCGCGTTTACGATGAATCCTTCAGCAATTCCATGCTGACTGAAGATGACAACATTGTTGATGTCTCCATGACCGTGCAGTACCAGGTCACTGACGCCCGGGCCAATTTCCTTTATGTGCGTGATCCGGAACTCAGCCTGGAGATGGCCGCTGAATCCGCTATCCGGCATGAAATCGGCAGTTCGGAAATGGAAGCGGCAACCACTTCTGCCCGTGTGCAGATTGCCCAGGACGTCAGAACCCGACTGCAAAGTTACATGGACCTCTACCAGACCGGTATCACCATTTCCGAGGTCAACCTGGATCAGGCCCAACAGCCAGCCCCCGTTCGGGCAGCCTACGATGACGTCATCAAGGCCGGCGTCGATCAGGTTGCCTTTCAGAACGAAGCCAATGCCTACGCCAATCAGGTCATTCCGGAAGCCCGTGGTCTGGCCCGTCGCGTGGTAGAGGAAGCCAATGCCTACCGTGATCAGGTAATCGCACGGGCTGAAGGTGAAGCCCAACGCTTCACCCAGCTGCTGACGGAATACCAACGCTCCCCGGAAGTAACCCGCGAGCGTCTCTACCTGGAAACCATGCAGGAAGTGCTGGGTAATACGTCCAAAGTCCTGATCGCTGTCGAAGGCGGCAACAACATGATGTATCTGCCTCTGGATCAGATGCTGCAACGCTCAAGAAACACCGGCAATGTCAGTATGGAAGCCCTCAGCACCCAAGACCTGCGTAATTTATCCAATCAGGTCATTCAGGATCTCAATCGCCAGTCAACCACCACCAGGAGTAGCCGCTGATGAAAAATTCCAGTGCCATGGTGCTTGCTGCAATCGCAGTGGTTCTGATTATTGCCTACAACTGCCTGTATGTTGTTCGCGAAATTGACCGTGCCGTCCTGCTCACCTTCGGCGAAGTGACCAATGCCGACGTGACACCCGGTCTGCACTTTAAAATTCCCGGTGTGCATACCGTGCGCATCTTTGATGGCCGCATCCAGACCCTGGATGCCGCTACCCAGAGTTACCTGACTGCCGAACGTGAATTCCTTGAAGTGGATTCCTACGCGCAATGGCGCATCGCCGATGTGTCCAACTACTATACCCGCACGTCCGGTGATGCCAACGTGGCCAACAATCTGCTATCCCAGCGTATCAATACCGGTCTGCGTAACCAGTTTGCCAGCCGCAGTGTCTACGAAGTAGTCTCCGGGGAACGTGATCTACTGATGACTGATCTCACCCGCAATCTGAACCAGATTGTGCTCAATGAACTGGGGATCGAAATTGTTGATATCCGTGTCAAACAGATTGACCTGCCCGACCAGGTGCAGGATTCTGTCTATAACCGCATGAATACCGAACGTCAGCAGGAAGCCTCGGAGGCCCGTTCTACTGGACGCGAACTGGCCGAAGTCATCCGCGCGGAAGCGGATCGCCAGGCTATTGTCATTGAGGCCAATGCCTACCGTGAATCAGAAATCATTCGCGGTGATGGTGATGCCCAAGCCGCTGCGATCTATGCGGCAGCCTTCAGCGATGACCCTGAGTTTTATGAATTTGTTCGCAGTTTGACCGCTTATCGGGAAACCTTTAACGACAGCGGCGATGTGCTTCTGCTGAGCCCTGACAGCGAGTTCTTCAAATACCTGAACAACAGTGTGGCAGAGTAAGTAAATCTGATGACAGAAGCCAATCGCTGGTTATTGCCCGATGGCGTGGATGAAATCCTGCCGCCGGCGGCGCATAACCTGGAAACGCTGCGTCGCGATATTCTGGATTTATATCGTAGCTGGGGCTACGAGCTGGTCATCACCCCCCTGATTGAATTTCTCGAATCTCTGACGATTGTTCCCAGTGAACATTTGCATCTGGAAACCTTTAAGGTGGTGGATCAGATTTCCGGTCGCAGCATGGGTATCCGTGCCGACATCACTTCCCAGGCTGCACGTATTGATGCCCATGTCCTGCAAAAAAACGGTCCCAACCGGCTTTGTTATGCCGACTCGGTATTGCGCACGCGACCTTCCATCATGCTCGGCACCCGCAGCCCCTATCGCATTGGCGCTGAACTTTACGGGCATCGCGGCATAGAAAGTGATGTCGAAGTGATCAGCCTGATGCTGGAAACCCTGAAGCTGGCCGGTGTGGAAAATGTGCAACTGGCGCTGGGCCATGTCGGCATCTACCGTTCGCTGATCGAGAATGCCGGACTGGATCCACAGCTGGAGAAAAAACTGTTTCGTGCCCTGCAAAGCAAATCCGAAAAAGACATCGATGATCTGCTGCACAGTCACAACACCAACGGTGGTTTGCTGGCCATGCTCAAAGCCCTGCCAGGACTCAGTGGTGATGCCACCGTGCTGGACCTGGCAGACCAGGTGTTAAAGCATGCGCCCGGGACTGTGAAAGAAGACATCGAACAGCTGCGTCAGTTAAAACAACTGCTCAATGCCCGTTACCCGGACCAGTCGCTGTATTTTGACCTCAGTGAATTGCGTGGCTACGAATACCATACGGGTGTGGTGTTTGCCGCCTATATTGCCGGCTTTGGTACCTCGGTTGCCAAGGGTGGACGCTATGATGATATCGGCAAGGGCTTTGGCCGGTCCCGCCCGGCTACCGGCTTCGATAGCGACCTGAAAAATCTGCTGGCGCTGGGAAACAGAAAATTTCACGAGACAGAAAGAATCATGGCGCCGGCGGATAGTGATCCGGAATTGCTGACATTCATCAGCGAGCTGCGCTCGCATGGTTACCAGGTCCTGAGCACGCTGCCAGGGCAACAGGAATCAGCTCAGGAGATGGGCTGCACACAGGAAATCGTAAAGCTTGATGGTAAGTGGCTGCTAAGTCCACTGTAAGCGAAAAACTCAATTTAAATGTTAACTATTTTTTCAGAGGGTGAAGGGCGTAGTCATGGGTAAAAGTGTTGTCATTCTGGGCACGCAATGGGGCGATGAAGGCAAGGGCAAGATTGTTGATCTGCTGACGGAGAAAGCCTCCACCGTCGTCCG
>CAZKJY010000063.1:0-8454 GCA_964553165.1 uncultured Enterobacteriaceae bacterium | reverse complement strand
TCACGCCGGATATTTTCATGGGGCCGGTCATGGGCTACCTGATTGACCGGTCGCCGGGTGCCACCGGTCACCAGCACGTTTTTCTGCTGATTGCGGTGTTCAGTCTGTTGGGATTTCTGGCCTGTCTGCTGTTTCGCCGTTCCAGCAGCAGCTTGTCGCCGGTTTCTGCTGGGCAGATCTAGTCAGAAGTTCCCCGGGACTGCAGTCCTGCCACGGCAGCCTTTATCTGTGATCTGCACAGATCAAGATAACGGGCCTCCGGGTTCAGCAGGGACAATTCAGAGCAGGCCAGCAATACGTTCGGGTAGGGCTGCAGAATCTGTGTGAGACGTTCCTTTAGCACCTCAAGCACCTCAGGATCGCTGCCTTCATAAACCTGCAGGCGCAGGGCATCGATACTGAGCATGTCCTCCGGTCTGGGGCGTTTGACCTCAATCCCCTTATGACTGAAATAGGTACTGAGCTGATGACTCTTCATGGTGTGGCGGGTGGCGGCAAGCGTAATGCTGGAGATTTTCCGCGCTTGCAGTTCCTGCAGCATGACCGGGACGGGATGAACAATCTTTCGGCTTTGCTGAGCAGTCAGTGACAGGCGGTCTATCTGGGTCTGCAGCGTGATATTCGGGATCAGCAGAACATCAAAACTGTTCCAGTCGAGTGTCTCCAGCGCCGCCAGCAGTAGCGGAGAAAGGGAATGAAAGTTATCCGGCAGGCAGGCATTGATTGCCTCAAAATCCCAGGGTTGAAGCGTCAGGTCAATCGGCGCATCTCCGATCTGTTTTTGTAACTCCTGCTGATAAAAGCGGGTGGCAACGGTTCCCAGTACTGGCAGCAGGATGTGTCTTTTGGGCGGGATCAATTTCTCTTCAGAATGTAGTCGGCGAAATAGTCATTGGAGTCTGTAATCCGGTTGGCCATGACAAAATCAGTAGGCGCAATGATCCGGTTCAGAATTTCTTCATCATATTTGCGTGAAATTTCCGTGTGAATTTTTTCGTTTTCCCTGAAGCTGAAACTGGTGCCCAGGCTGGCGATGCTGACTTCCTGATCACTGAGGGATTTCAGATAGCTGTTGGCAATGCCGCTGTCCTCAAGATATTCCGGTTCATGGGAGAAATTATTCAGATCAAAATTGCCGCCGAGTTCACGATTGATACGCTCGAGGATATTGAGATTGAACTGGGCGGTGATGCCTTCCGGATCGTCATAGGCAGGCAGGACCAGTTCCTGCGGTTTTTTTAAATCCACGCCCAGCAGCAGTACGTCATCATGATTAAAATTGCTGCCAAGCTGATAGAGAAAATCCGATGCTTCCTCGTCAGACAGGTTGCCGATATTCGAGCCCAGAAACAGCACGATCTTTTTGTGGTCGGAATCGTTAAGGGAGGCCAGGGCGTCAACATACAAACCCTGTTTGGGTCTGGTATCCAGTTCCGGCATTTCTGCATTCAGTGCAGATTGCAGATGCTGCAGGGCATTTTCAGAAATATCCACCGGGTGATAGCTGAAATCATAGCCATGCCTTAGCATTTTTTTAAGCAGCTTCTTGGTTTTTTTACCGTCGCCAGGACCCAGTTCGATGATTTCAAAAAAGCTGTCATTTTCGACTTCCAGAGCCTCAATCAGTTCGCCGGTTTTTTCATTGAAGATTTCAAACTCGGCACGGGTCAGATAGTAACTCGGCATGGCCATGATCTGTCTGAACAGTTCGTCACCGATTGCATCATAGAAATATTGTGAGGGCAGGTATTTTTGCTCAGCGCTGAGTCCTGCATACACATCCTGTTTGAATTGCTCAATCATTTAAGATGCCAGCCTTATCCCTGCATACTGCCATTGCAGATGCGGATGAAAAAAATTGCGGTAGGTTTTTCGGCTGTGCCCTTTTGGGGTTGCCACCGATGCCCCGCGCAATACCATCTGGTTGATCATGAATTTACCATTGTATTCACCAACGGCTCCCTCACTTATTTCATATCCCGGGTAGGGGAGGTAGGCCGAGTTGCACCATTCCCAGCGCTTGCCCCAGAGCAGTTGTTCACTGGCAACCTCCCATTCAAATTCGGTTGGCAGACGCATGCCTTTCCAGCTGGCATAGGCGCTGGCTTCATAAAAGGAGACATGGCATAGCATGGCATCCGGATTCAGCGGACGCAGACCGGCAAGCGTGTAGTAGTGCCAGCCTGACTCCAGCTTGTGCCAGTAGAGCGGGGCAGTGATTCCGTTTTGTTTGCGCCAGTGCCAGCCATCATCCAGCCAGTACTCAAACTTTTCATAAGCACCGTCTTCGATGAATTCAAGGTATTCCTGATTGGTAACCAGGTCTTTGTTGATGGTGAAACCCGGCAGATACACTTTATGTCGCTGGCATTCGTTGTCGAAATGAAAGGCATTGCCCTGGTAACCGACTTCATAGATGCCTTCCTCAATCCGGAGCTGTCCCTGGTCACTATTACTGTCATCCAGTAGATTGAAATCTTCCCGGTATACCGGAAAAAGGGGGTTATGTGCCAGGGCAAACTTGAGGTCGCTTAACAGCAGCTCCTGGTGCTGCTGTTCATGGTTGATGCCCAGAACAATGAGCTCTTCAAGCGCTTTTTGCAGAGGCTGTGAGAGCAGCTCCAGCATGTATTCATCCACATATTGGCGGTAGCGATAGACGGTCTCTGTGTCAGGTCTGGAAATATCGCCGCGGGCATGACGCGGGAGCCGGTCGCCGACGGAGTTGTAATAGGAATTGAACAGAAAACTGAAACAGCTGTCGAACTCACGGTAATCCCGCAGCTGCTTTTTGAGTATCATTTCCTCGAAAAACCAGGTTGTGTGTGCGAGATGCCATTTGGGCGGGCTGGCATAGTCAACCAACTGGAGCACATAGTCTTCATGCCCGAGGGGCTGACAAAGTGCTTCCGTATAAAGCCGGGTGTCCCGATATGACTTTTCCACACACATCCGCCCATTCTAGCAAGCTCGCAGGGGCATCACTACAATCAATATGGCAGCATTTTCTTTGCTGGCGATATGCCTATAATGACCCCATGGTACTGGTTGAATTCACCCCGAATCTGGAAAAGCATTTAAGGTGTCCGACCTTGCAGGTTGAGGGCAGTAATCTGCGTGACATTCTGTTGCAATGCTGTCGGCTTAATCCTCCTTTGCGCTCCTATCTGCTGGATGACCAGAACCGCGTTCGCAAACATATCGCCATCTTCATTGATGGTGTTATTTTCAGTGACAGAGAGCGACAAACGGATGCAGTCAAGGCAGACAGTCGGGTCTTTGTCGCGCAGGCGCTAAGTGGAGGATAGGCATGGAATCGATAATCTGGGTCGCCACCCGCAAGGGACTGGTTAAATTTGAAAAGCAGGGAAGCCAAAACTGGCAGCTGGTGCACTGTGCTTTCGCGGGTGAACCTGTCAGCATGGTCCTGGCGGATAACCGGGACAATACCGTGTATGCAGCGTTGAATCTTGGTCACTTCGGTCCCAAGCTGCACCGATCAGACGATGGGGGAAAGCACTGGCAGGAGCTTGGAATGCCGGCCTTTCCACTTGCTGATGGGGAAACAGCGGAGGCAGAAAAATCAAAATCAGTTGAACAGATATTCTGTCTGGAAAAAGGGTTTAGTGAGGGTGAAATCTGGGCCGGAACCATTCCCTGCGGTCTGTTTCGTTCGCAGGACCGTGGAGAGAGCTGGGAGCTGATCAATTCGCTGACCGACATGGAAAACGCTGCGCACTGGTTTGGCGGGGGTACTGATAAACCGGCGCTGCACTCAATTTCCCTTTTTTCAGAGCGACCTGACCAGGTCAGGGTGGCGATATCCTGCGGAGGCGTGTGGGAAAGCAACGATGGCTGTCAAAGTTGGGAAAGCAGGACCCAGGGCATGCGTGCAGCGTATATGCCAGCGGAACAGGCCTTTAATCCGGATGCCCAGGATCCGCATGCACTTGTTGCCTGTCCCGCTGCTCCGGACAGGCTCTGGGTACAGCACCATAACGGCATTTTCAAAAGTGACGATGGGGGTCATAGGTGGACGGAAATTACCGAAGCAGGACCTTCCGTGTTCGGTTTTGCTGTCGCCGTTCATCCACAGGATCCCGATACCGCCTGGTTTGTGCCTGGCGTTAAGGATGAATGCCGCATGCCGGTAGACAACAAGCTGGTAGTGACCCGAACCCGGGACGGGGGTAGGAGTTTCGAGGTACTCGGGACAGGTCTGCCGCAACAGCATGCCTTCGATCTGGTTTACCGGCATGCCCTTGCCATCGATAGCGAAGGCAGGCAGCTGGCCATGGGCAGTACCAGCGGGAATCTCTGGTGCAGTGATGATCAGGGTGATAGCTGGCAAACCTTAAGCCATCATCTGGCCCCCGTTTACTGCGTTAAATTTGCCTGAAACAGGCTGTGAACAGGACCACAAACCCAGTGTCCCTTTCAGGAACTCCCCTTGTAGTTGCTAATGGGGAGGCATAGAATGTAAGCAGAATTTCAGAAATTAACCCCTTATCAACGACAGGATTTGTTAAGCATATGAAAAAAATAACGAGTTTTTTCTTTGCAGGACTGATTGCCTTAAGCGCTGCGTATTCATACACAGCAATTGCCAAGGGTCCCAGTCCAAAGGTAGAAATATGTCATCTGACAGGAAATGGGTCTTACATTCTTATTAATGTCTCTTCGAATGCCTTGGATGCTCATGAAGCGCACGGGGATATGGCTCCTTTTGAAACACCTTTTGGCAGTAGCTGTGATGTACCACCCCCGCCACCACCACTGCCAATTGATTAAGCAGTAGTATTTCGGTATCCGGATAGAAAAAACCCCTTACCGGCAATGGCCGCTGAGGGGTTTTTTATGCCTGCCTGCGATTGCTGTCGATATCGCTGGCTAAATGATGAACGCTTTCTTTATACTCAATTGCATGAAGTCCAGAAAGTGCCGGTAAAGCACCTCTAAGCCTATGCAACTGATTGAAATCACGAAGTATTTCAACTAATGACCCTGCTACTTTTATACGTCGCGGTTGCGCTCGTATTTTCATTTATTTGCTCCATCTCTGAAGCTGTACTGCTCAGTACGAGCACTGCCCATATAACCCTGATGGAACAGCAGGAACGTTCGGGTGGCAAACTGATGCGGGAACTCAAGGAAGATATCAACAAGCCGCTGGCCGCGATACTGACGCTGAATACCATTGCCCATACGGTCGGCGCTGCCGGAGCAGGGGCCCAGGCGGCAGCAGTCTTTGGCAGTAACTGGGTGGGTCTGGCGTCGGCCATCCTGACCCTGCTGATACTGGTGTTTTCAGAAATCATACCAAAGACCCTGGGCGCAACTTACTGGCGCAGTCTCTCTGGAGTCACCGCTCATGCACTGAAGTTTCTGGTCTGGATTCTGTATCCCTTTGTCTGGATGTCTGAAAAGTTCACCCGTGGGCTGTCCAACAGTGATGAACCGGAAGGTTTTTCACGCGAAGAGTTTGCCGCAATGGCTGAACTGGGAGAGCGTGAAGGCCAGCTCAAGCACAAGGAATCGCAGATTCTACGTAACATGTTTCTGCTCCATGAAACGCCGGTAGCAGCAGTCATGACACCACGACCGGTAGTCTTTTCCCTGTCGGCATCCCTCACAGTGGATGCCTTTTTCAGCGCCCATGACGATACCCGTTTTTCCCGTATTCCAATCTATGAAAATGATCGGGAACACCTGATCGGCTTTGTGCTGAAAGGCGATCTGCTGCTGGCCCATGCGCGGGGAAATTCGAAGAAGACCCTGCGGCATTATTGTCGCGACCTGCAGGCCATTCCCGAAACCAGCACGGTTTACGATGCCTTTGAATATTTTATCCAGCACCGCCTGCACATCATGATGATCGTTGATGAATACGGTGGTATGGAAGGCATCATCACGCTGGAAGACATTCTTGAGACCCTGCTGGGACTGGAGATCATGGATGAACGGGACAAGCAGGCGGATATGCAGGAACATGCCCGCAAGCTCTGGCGCAAGCGCGCCCAGGCCATGGGAATAGACATTCCCGCGAAAGAAAGGGCAGAATAAAAAACGCCGGCATTATTAGCCGGCGTTTTCATTTTACCTTTTTACCTTTCAGTCAATCAGGGCAGTTCGAATACCCAGACAGTTGAACTCGGCTCGGAAGGCAGGCTGATTTCCGGCACCAGACGCGGAAAGCTTGCGGTCTGGGCGCCACCATAGCCAACCACCACAGCAATATACTGTTTGCCTTCGATGGCGAAGCTGATGGGTCCGGAGTTCGGCACATCATTCAGGCGGACATTCCACAGACGCTCACCGGTACGGTCGTCATAGGCTGAAAAACTGCGATCAAGCGCTCCGGCAAAAACCACACCACCGGCTGTTGCCAGTACGCCTGAGGTTTGCGGCGGACGCTGTCTGGCAGTCCACTGCTCAAGCATATCGCCGCCAATGTTGAAGGCCTGGATATGGCCATAACGGCCATCACTGTTATCACGGGGACGTAAGGTCCAGCGATAGCCTGAAGACAGGAATCCGTTTTCACCTTCGCCGACCAGCACCATGGTCATGCAGGTTTCCACGGCAGGCACAAACATGCGGCCGGTATTGGGATTGTAAGCACCCGGAATCCAGCTGCGTCCACCGCCGGCATGCGGGCAAACCATCTTGTTCTCGACACCGTCAGGGTAGAGGGAAAGATCAACGATCTTGCGATCAGTTTCCGGATCGACCCCGAGAATCAAATTCTGCAGCCCCATGTCGTAGGAGCTCAGGTATTCGCCGGTCGCGGCGTCCAGAATATCGTAATAACCGAGTTTGCCTCCGGTCATGACGACACGGCGCTGCTGACCATTAATGGTCATGTCAGTGACGATGCGCTCAAAGGCCCAGTCGAGGTCATGCTGGTCATTGTTGATGTGCTGAAAATACCAGACCAGTTCGCCGCTTTGCGGATCAAAGGCCAGGGTGGTGTTGGTATAAAGGGCATCATTGTTGACGCCGGGGATATCCACCATGTTCATCAGCGGACCGGTATCATAGGTCTGGGCGGTGCCAAACAGAGCCAGGCCATTGACGGGGTCGTAGGATCCTGCCGTCCAGACAGAGCCCCCGTTGAGTTCTTCATAGGGGACGTTGTTCCAGGTATTGGAGCCAGGTTCGCCCGGAGGCGGAATCACGTAAAAACGCCACATTGGAGCGCCGGTATCGGCATCCAGGCCCTGAATGAAAGTGGCATCGGGGCCACCACCAGCACGCATGGTGCCCTGCATGACCACACCCTCTGCCACCAGGGGGCCACCACTGATCACGGTATCAAGGTTGGTCTCCCAGACCAGACGACCGGTGCGCATATCCAGCGCGATGACATAGCCGTCAGAGGTGGAGGCGAAAATCTTGTCTTCATAGATGGCGATATTACGCTGTACACGGGGAGCAACGTCATCCGGCAGATTACGGTTGTAATGCCAGAGCTCATCACCGGTCAGGGCGTTCAGGGCCATGATGTGATCGCCATAGCTCTGCACGAACATCACTCCTTCATGGACCAGCGGGGTGGACTCATTCGGGCCACTGGGCAGACTCAGCGACCAGGCCAGTCTGAGTTCATCGACATTGCGGCGGTTGATTTCATCCAGCGGGCTGAAGGCTTCCGAAGTATATTGCCGGCGCCAGGTCAGCCAGGAATCATCCGAAGGGTTGATGATCATGGCTTCGGAGACATCACTGATGCTGTTCAGGGGGTTTCGTGGTGCCTGCCACTCAGGCAGATTGACGTCGGAGGCAAAGCCACCACCTGGGCCACCGATTCGCAGTACAGCCTGCTGTGAGCTGATGCTGCCGGCAGTGACATAGAGTGCCGCCAGTTGCTGAGGATCCGTCGGTAATTCTTCCTCACCGGCGGGGACCTCATTCTGCTGGAAAATGTAAGCCATCAGGTCTGCATAGGTCTGATCACTCAGGCTGCCAGCCTGGCCGGGAGGCATGGTGGTTTTGAGCATGTTGGTAAAGGTGGCTGCACTGACCCCAGCCCAGCGGTTGGTGAAGGGCGTTCCTTTCAGCGGGAAGCCGAATTCACCATTATCGAGGGTATCCCCATGGCAGATGACGCAGGTCTGTGTATAGACAGCCCGGCCACGTTCAGCCTGTTGCTGAGTGTAATGGACAGGGTCCTGAGGCAGGGTTTGCTGCTGTGCCAGCAGTGGGGAAGCGACACCCAGTGTGCTTAAAAGGACAAACAGGCTCGTTGCGTTAAATCGTCGCATGACAGGCTCCAGTTTAGGGCTCAATGAAATTGGTTATTATAATTATAGGCTTGGACTTCAGGGAAATAATTATCAGCGTTTCTGCTTACACGGTGCAAGTTGAAATCCCTGAACAATGTGTTTGCACCCTAGTGGGTCAGAGAGTATATGACCGTGTTGGATCCAAGCCGAAAAGCATCGGTGGAGGGTA
>CAZKJY010000062.1:0-8470 GCA_964553165.1 uncultured Enterobacteriaceae bacterium | reverse complement strand
CGCCGTCTCAATTCCCTGCCTGACCCTGCTCAGTTCACCGGTTCGGGTCATTCGTCTGAAGGTCTCCGGGTTCAGACTGTCAAGACTGATATTGATACGATTGACACCGGCAGCTTTCAGCTCTCCGGCCATCTCGTGCAGGTGTGAGGCATTAGTGGTAATCAGCAATTCATCAAGCCCCGGCAGTTCACCGATTTTGCTGATCAGCGACATGACATTGTTGCGAATCAGTGGTTCTCCCCCTGTAAGCCGGATTCTGCTCACCCCCAGTTCGGTAAAGGCACGCGCGAGCTGAAAAATTTCTTCCAGACTGAGAATCTGCTTGCGTGGCAGAAAAGTCATTTTCTCCGACATGCAATAGACACAACGAAAGTCACAACGATCTGTCAGGGAGAGCCTGACATAATCAATGTGTCTGCCATGTTTGTCGATCAGTGCCGTTTTCATATTGCTCATAGTGTAACCGGTTTAGCAGCTAAAAAGCGTCAATAGCATACCGTAATTCGCCTATACTCGCGAAAACTGCGTTTGCGATAGTTGAGCCCACTGCTGGACATCAGACCTGAACGGCACTTAACATCAGCCTTCGATCACGACCTCCAAGAATGACAGGCCGCACGATAGATGTTTTCTGCAGATGATCTGACAGCCCTGGTACTGACCCTGCAGCTGGCGCTGGTGACCACGCTGATCCTGCTTGTTATCGGTACCCCCCTGGCCTGGTGGCTGGCACGCAGCAAATGGCGCGGAAAATTTATCATTGAAGCAATGGTCGCCCTGCCACTGGTATTGCCCCCCACCGTACTGGGTTTTTATCTGCTGCTCATGCTCGGCAGCAATGGCCCTATCGGCTCGTTAATGCAAAGCCTTGGCGCTGAACCTCTGGCCTTCAGTTTCAGCGGGCTGGTTGTCGGTTCGGTTTTTTATTCTCTACCCTTTGTCGTCCAGCCGCTGCATGATGCTTTTGCCAGTATTGGTGCCCGGCCTTTTGAGGTCGCCGCTACCCTGCGAGCCAGCCCATTGGACCGCTTCTTCTCCATTGCCCTCCCCCTGGCCAGGCCAGGCTTTCTGACTGCCTGCGTACTCGGTTTTGCACACACGATCGGGGAGTTCGGCGTCGTGCTGATGATAGGTGGCAACATCCCCGGTGAAACCCAGGTGCTCTCCATTGCAATCTATGAACACGTGGAAGCACTGGACTATGCCAATGCCCATGTCCTATCAGGCAGTCTTATGCTGCTGTCGTTCTGTATGCTGCTGGCCATTTACGCCATGCATGGCCGTTTCAAGATGGTGCGCCTGTGAAGATCAGCGCCGCTTTTACCATTGCACGCGAGCAGCCACTGAATTTTCAGTTTGAGATTGATGCCAGAGGCATCACCGCTGTGTTCGGCAAGTCCGGTTGCGGTAAAACATCGCTGCTCAGGGCACTGGCCGGACTGGAAAGACATCCGGGTGCCTTACTAAAAGTGGACGGCGAGACCTGGCAAAAAGACAATATTTTCCTGCCAAGTCATCTGCGCCCCATTGCCTATGTCTTTCAGGAACCCAGTCTGTTTCCCCATCTCAATGTCCGAAAAAATATTGAATATGGTTATCGGCGCAGCAAAACCGGTGTCGGGGGAATCGCCCTGGAACAGATCATCGAATTGATGGAACTGGATTTGCTGCTAGACCGTAAAACCGACTTTCTTTCCGGTGGAGAACGTCAACGTGTTGCCATTGCAAGAGCACTGGCGGTCAGTCCCCGTCTGTTACTGATGGATGAGCCCCTGTCTTCGCTTGATCAGGACAAAAAAAATGAATTGATCCCCTATATTGCCTCTCTCAATAAGGAGCTTCAGATCCCGATCATCTATGTCAGCCATTCCAATGAAGAAATTGCCCGACTCGCTGATCAGCTCATTTTTATTGAGGATGGCAGTATCCAGGCCGCCGGCCTGATTGAGGAACTGTTAACCCGCAGCGATTTGTCGTTGTCCCACCGTCCCCAGGCCGAATCGCTGATCACGGCACATACCGACCATTATGATGAAGACTTTCATCTCAATCAGCTGAACTCGCCGATTGGTCTCCTGAGCGTCCCGGGTGAACCCATTCCCCCGGGCAGGGATATCCGTTTACGGCTGGCTGCGCAGGATATCAGCCTGACCCTCAAGGTGCAGGAAGACACCAGTATCCTCAATATCCTGCCGGCAACGGTCATGGCGATCATTGAGGAAAATGCCGCGCAGGCAACCGTTTACCTGGACGTCAATGGCGAGACATTGCTGGCGAGAATCACGCGGAAATCTGTCGACAAACTTGCGCTGCATCCCGGCAAAAATGTCTATGCCCAGATCAAGAGCGTCGCGGTGCTGGCGTGAAGCTACCAGTAGTTTTCGGTGGTCAGTTGTCCTGGTTTGCGGCGAAGATTCTTGCTGAACCCACGGTCCTTGAGTAAAGCCACACAATCTTTCACCATGGCCGGATTGCCGCAGAGCATGATTTGCGAGTGATCAATCCCCAGATCCAGGCCCACGGATTTTTCCAGCTCGCCATTCCTGATACTGTCAGGAATTCTGCCGCGTATGGCACCCTCACAGTCTTCACGACTGACAAAGGGCTGGTAGTGAAAGCGTTGCGGATAGCTATGCTGATAGTGGGAAACAAGATTCTGGTAGCGCAAATCCAGCGTGCTGCGAACACCCTGTACCAGTATCACATGCTGAAAGCGCTGCCAGAGCTCCTCTGTCCCCAGAATCGAAAAGTAAGGTGCCACTCCGGTTCCAGTCGCCAGCATCCACAGATCCCTTGCATCCGGAACTTCATTGAGGGTAAAAAAACCTGCTGCCTGCTGCTTGACCCACAGGGTGTCACCGGGCTTCAGTTTCACCAGGGCGTTTGACAGTACACCGTCAGTGGCAACATAGAAGAAAAATTCCAGCGGTTGCTGTCCGGGGGAGCTAAGAAAGGAATAAGGCCTTGCGATTCTCTCTCCCTCAATGTCCAGCGCCAGACTGGTAAATTGTCCGGCAATGAAACGCTCGATTTCGGCTTCCACTTGCAGGGAAAACAGATTTTGATGCCAGTGGATATTGTCGACAACCTTTCCCTTTACCCAGTTAGCCAAAATGCTGACTCCTTGTTCGGTACGTTTGGATGATTCTAGCGTAAAAACTGCAGACTGCGTCTTACCTGGGACAAATCCCTGAGTAACTGTTCTTCATCAAGGGCATCCGACAGCGGGACAGCATCCACCAGACCATCAAGTGTCCTGACGGCATAATTCCTGAAAGTCCAGCTTTCAAGCAGCTCCTGTCGTGCCTGCTGAATCATCGGCTGGAACACCTCGCTGCGCACAAAGCGTTCTTTCAGGGTATTCCCATAGCCATAGCCAAAACCCCCCAGGAAATTTCCGGTACCAAGAGACAGATTCATATCCCAGCTGATTACCGTAAATTTTTCATCCACAAGGTCATACCAGAGTAAAAAGTTTTTGCCGGGGCCAGACATGTCGTCAAAATTCTGCAGAAGATCCTGGGTGGCAACATAGCGGGCAAAGCTGTCTACATCTACCCAGTCGCCCAACTGCTGATCAAATTCATCCATGGTGACAGCGTCGAGCCACTTCAGTAATTCGATAACCGGTTCCATGCCATGCGTTTTTTTGGCATTGATCTGGTCAAAATCACGTTCATAATTCTGTTCTTCATCACCCCGGTAACGGAAGCGATTCTCGCTTCTGGATTTGTAAAGAACGCCACTCCCCAGCCCAATCGCCTCCGCGTAGCGCTTGTCCGGATTTTCAATGACCAGACGCGTCGTTGTCGGATAATCATTGACCCTGAACTGAACCCAGGTGAAATCCTGTGATACCTGACCTGAATCAGCAATCAACTGCAGGGCTATGGCTTCATTCAGATTAGCGCCTCCGGTACGCGCTGGTCGAATCGCAAGCTCTTCCCTGCCCTGATATGCCAGATTATCCTCGTACTTATCAAAGCTCACTGCCAGCGGCAGCGTTGATGGGTTGTCGAAATTTGCATTACTCATCGGACTTCTTCTACCCCACCCCCGGGAATTGCGGCTCAGTTCCCGCAGGGTGGAATTTCCCTTTAACCTGACACCAATGTTTTCAATCAGAGTGCCATCAATCTCGATGTCTGCAGGCACCCAGGTTTTGAGCCCGTTACGGAGATAATCCTCCATCATGGTTCTGTAGTTTTCATCCGTAATGCTCAGATTGATGGTATGACTTGCCTGCAGATCAAACAGATCACGATTGCCAATAATGTTGAAACGTGAGTTGGTCGTCTGCTGCGCGGTTTCATGGGTGAATACGATCGGGTCGATACGGTAGGAGCCCAGCATAAATCCCATCAGCAGCAAGACAGCAATGGAGGAAAAGATTATTCGGCTGTGATGACGTATCCGAACCGGAACTGTCCGGTTCCACCAGGACCGTCTGATTCTGCTATGTGTCCGCTTCTGATCCATATAGTTCAGTTATTAATGCCAGAAAAAAAGCCTGATGGCATCTTAGCACATTACATTCATCCGCCTGAAAACTCAGCCGGGACTGCCTGGTCTGGGCAGCTAGAGATCAGTCTGATCGTAGCCGCTGAGTACCGTCACCCGCTGACCGGTATTCACATCAGAAAGTCGCATGACCAGATCTCTTGCGAGAATTCCTGGATTTAACTCAACGGTATAAAGCAGCTCCAGTAGCGCACCATTACGTATCGTCTCCGTACTCACCAGCTCAAAACTCTTGGTCAGTTTTATCAGCTCATCCTCGATCAGCTTGTCGTAATCCCCTTCCGGGGGCACGTGCACTTTCACGATCTGGCGCTGAATATTGCTCGCAAAGGCATTCAGTTTCATCATCAGCAGAATCACCACACAGATGGAAACCGTGGCGGCTATGGCCAGCGCATAAAAGCGTGTGCCGGTGGCCATGCCAATGGCCATCACCAGAAAGATAAAACCGACGTCGCGGGTTTCTTTCAGCGCATTCCGAAAACGGATTACCGAAAACGCCCCGACTAGGGCAAAGGCTCTTGCGATATTGGACCCGACAACCAGCATCAGCACAGCAATCACCATGGACACAACGATCAGCGTCTGCACATAGGATTGACTGTAAGAAATATTGCGGTGAGTGGCCCGGTATACAAAACCAACCAGACTGGAGAGGATAAACGACAGTGAAAGCACCAGAATGATATCCAGGGTATCGAAGGTTCCTGATAAATCAACAACATCAAATTCCATAGTATTTCCTCATCTATACTGATGCAGGCTCAGGCTTAAAGGTTCTGGAACATCCCGGCGGTTCAGCCGGATATCCGGCAATCCGGCAGTCGCCTCTATCGCCTTGCAGTATTTTGACACCCTGACAACTTCGAGCCCCATTCTGGCTGCCAGATCCGTAAACCAGGTCGGCACCCGCTCATTGGCTTTGATTTCAACAATGGAAATCTGCGGCGGAATAATGAACCTGTTCTTTCCGCGCTGATCCAGGCTCAGATCTTTGTTTCTGCCCTGGATATTATGGTCCAGGGTGATTCTCAGCCCGAGATCGGCATCCACCCCCACATAGGCTTCACGGTGATAGCTGGTCATGACAACTGGCAACAGGGCTGTTGCTTCTGCGAGCATCAGAACCTCATTCACAAAAGCCTGGCGCACCTCTGGATTGCCAGGATCACGCCACTGGTCACACAGCAGCTTTGCCTGTGCATAGGGCAAGGGGATGCGCCGTTTCTGGGTAACGCGGTTTACCCGCTGCTTGATTTCAACAAATACCGTACTGGCATCGTGAATATTTTCCGGTTCTCCATAGGCGCGTATCCGCAACTTTCGACGAAAACGCAGACCTTCAATTTTTTCCCAGTAAAAACGCAGATCCTTGCTGTCGTAATAAATGCTGCTGACACGGTGTGAATGGGCATTGTCATGCACATCACTTTGCATATGTTTTTGTATCTGTTCCCGGAATTCGGGAATTTTTACTTCTGGCAGGTAATACTTGATTTCGTAGCGATTGAAGCGGTGTAAGGCACTGGCTGTTGCCGTCGCAATAGATTCACTGTCGATAAAACTCATGCCTGTTTCCAGCACCCGTACCCAATTTTTCCCCTCATCTCCCCGAGCTTAGCCGTGCCGCCAGTCAATGTCCATAGCACGGTAACACTGCCCATGAGGATCGCTGTCTGAAGAAAATTTATCGATAAGGCCTGCATTGCTTTGTCATCTTTGCCCTGGCAAGTGCGTGCCCCCCTGTCCAGGCTCGTCAGGCGTGTCTGAGCGCCAGGGATGGCGATTGCTTGGCGCTTTATCCGGCCTGTCACCAGACGACCTCAGAGGAGGAAGCCAGCCCGGACGCAGCACTTATGCTGCACGATACTATCGGCTGACTTGTCCCACTCTCTGTCTATCTGATATAACGAGTCCATGAAGGCTTCTTCCTCCTTACTGCTGAAAGTAATTTCAGGCTCGCTAGGCATCCTGCTCGCCTTCACCAGCACTTGTCTTTACGCCCAGCGCGAATTCCGCGTCCTGATCCCACTGGAAGAAGATGCTTACGAAGAATTGCCTGCTGATTACCGGATCCCCGGTGAATTTGTCGTTGGTCGCCTGATGTATCCTTCAGGCCCGCAGGATTATGGCTGGGAACAGGGCCGAACCAGCTGGGCTGTGGACTATCCCAGAGGGGACAGGATTTTTGCCCGGCTGCTGAAACGGTTGACCACCCTGGATGTGCGTTCCGTGGAGCAGCCGGTTAACCTCGATGATGGTGATGATGTCTACAACTGGCCCTTTTTGATTGTCGGCATGCCCAGAAACTGGAGCCTCACAGATTCGCAGGCTGCCAAACTGCGCGACTATCTCTTACGGGGTGGCTTTTTACTGGCAGACAGCTTCTTTGGCGCTGATGAATGGCAGGGATTCCTGCGCAGCATGACTCGGGTATTCCCGGACCGCCCCATTGTCGATCTAGCCGATGAGCATCAGCTTTTCAGCATTATTTACGACATGAGCCAGCGCCATCAGATTAGCAACATGCGCTCATTATCCTATCGGGGGGTGCCCTACCGGGGAGGTCCTGATGCGGCGTTGCCGCAATGGAAAGCCATACTGGACGATGCCGGTCGCATCATGGTGGCGATATCTTTCAACAATGACATGGGGGATTCCTGGCAGCATCAGGATAACCCGAATTACCCGCAATCAGATGCCAAGATGGGAATTGAATTTGGCGTCAATTACGTCATCTACGCCATTACCCATTAAACTTAATTAAGGAACTTTTGGTCCTCAGCTTCAAAATAGGCCTGCATCTGCTTCTGGTGTCGCCATAGCCAGATGAGTCCCCACAGGCAAAGAAGAGCAGCAAGAATATTGGGCCAGAACAGCCCAAAAAAATCAGCTAACAATCCGATCAGTAGAACGCCTATTGCTGTCGCGCCGCGCGTTGCTGCGGCCCACAAAGCCAGTACCCGTCCACGCACCTTGTCATCAATACTGTTCTGGATCAGGGTCTGACTTGATACAGCACTGAGAGTCACGGTCCAGCCAACAATAAAAATCATCACCAGTCCCAGCATGTAATCCGACGTCCAGGCAAAGATCATTAACCCGGCGATGGAAACCAGACTGTTCCTTAGCATGCTCTTGACCAGACCCTGCGCGCGCCCACGTAAGGTGATATACATACCGCCAGCAACCGCACCGAATCCAAGCACGGCCGTAAACATGGCGAGATCGTCCGCCCCACCGCTGTAGACTGCGCCCACAAAGGCAGCCAGCATTAAGGTCACGGGTCTTATTCCGCAGGCCAGAATCGTCTGGAGTATAAAAATGTATCCCAGTGCCGGAATATTCCTGATATAGCTGACACCTTCGCCAATACCTTTACCGATTGAGCTCAGGGCAGCATCTGACTTGTTTTCCGGTAATTTGATAAATAGCCAGGCAAGCAGGATGGGGATGTAGGTGATGGCGTTACAAAGCACGGCAATCGACGTCCCAAACAGACTGATGACGACACCGGCCAGAGCCGGCCCCAACAGACGTGCCACGTTGAACAGTACTGCGGTGAACGAAGATGCCGAGACAATATCCTTACGCCTTACCAGATTCGGAACAATCGACAGACGAATCGGTTGATGTGCAGCCTGCAGGATGCCGTCAAGCAGGGCAAAGAAAAAAAGCAGCTCGACATTAATCACATCAACCACAATCAGCAGATACAGAATCAACGACTGCAGCATCATCCCGAATTGGGTCATCATGGTGAGGTGTTTACGGTTGAAGTGGTCGGCCCAGACACCCACAATCGGACTCACGATCAGTAATGGTGCAAGTTCAGCGAAGGCCACAGCACCCACCCAGAATTCGGATTCAGTCAGCTCCCAGGTCAGCCAGCTGATCGCCAGCCGCTGCATCCAGAAGCCTATCAGCGAAATGCCGTTCGCACTTACAT
>CAZKJY010000061.1:0-8493 GCA_964553165.1 uncultured Enterobacteriaceae bacterium | reverse complement strand
CCCTGCAAAATACACAGGGCGGTGGCAGTCTCACGCTCGGCGATGGTGGCAACAGCACTGTCAATCTTTCTTTTCTTACTGCAAATCTTAATGGCTATCCCATGGATGCCAGCGGTTTGCTTGAAATTGAAGCAAGCCGTCTGAGCCGTGTTGATCTGGATATCAGTACTGGCAGCAATCAGCTTCAACTGGAAGGCAGGGCAGACGCCGAACTTGACATCAACTGGCAACTGAATGCCCCTGATTTATCGATCGTTCTGCCTGCATTGAGCGGAGAAATCTTTGGCTCCGGACGCATTGAAGGCGCCATGCCTAATCCTTTGATACAGGGAGAACTGCAAGGCAGTGATCTTGCCTATATGAATCAATCCGGGGAATACCTGCTGGAAACCATCAATGCAAATTTCAATACGGCAGCCGGCAACTATCAGGCTGGATTACTGATGAACGGGCTGCAGGCTGAAGTAAACAACCAGACCTTTCAGCTGGACCAGTTGCAGCTTGATTTTAATGGCACCGCTGCCGGGCATCAGAGCCAGATCAGTTTGCTTGCTCCCCAGCTGACTCTTGAAACAGCTTTACAGGGAGCTTACGAAAACGAGGTCTGGCAGGGGACCATCAACAGCGCCAGTCTTGCGGGCAATTACGGAAGCTGGCAACTCTCGGATCCAATAAACGCCAGGATTGCCGCTGACAACCTGAGTCTTGCAAACCATTGCTGGACTTATCTGCAAACAAGCTTGTGTCTGCAGGGCAATCTGGTGAATGATGATTTTTCCCTTGGTATAACCGTTGATGGCTTACCGCTGGCCTATCTGAACAGTGACGATATGATTGCGCGTATCGATGATCCGGAATTAAATCGGGCCTATGCTGGCAAGCCGCTGGCAATGAATCAGCTTCAGCAGGATTTCAATGCGTATTTACCCATGGACACTTTTACGCGTGGCCAGATCAATGCTGAATTAGAAATATCCGGCACCCGCGAGGCACTGTCGTCATCAGATTTCAGTCTCACTGTGGATCCCGGTGAAGTCGAACTCAGTGTCTTCCGGGCAGTGACGGACGAACGCCAGAGTGTTCAGCCGGAAATCCGTTCATTTTTAATCAATCACCGCGAAGTACAGCTTGCCAGACAGTCAGGCACAATGAATGGCAGCGGTCACCTGAGCATCATCCATCAGGAAAGTGATGCGCTGTTAAATGTTCAAAGCGATATTGATATCGCCCTGAGCAGGGCCGCTGATGACAGTCTGGATGGCAATGTTGATCTCAATATTTCCAATCTTGACTGGCTCGAAGCCTTGCTGCCCAGTCTGAGAAATACCCGCGGCTCCCTGAATGGCACGGTCGAGCTGACCGGCGACTATGCCAGCCCGGTGCTACTGGCCAATCTGAATATTGAAGATGCGTCTTTCGAATTGCCGGAATACGGCATTAACCCGCAACAGATTAACCTGAATTTCAGCAGCAATGACCGTGACAACATGCGGATTTCCGCAACTGCGGTGTCAGGAGAAGGCAGCCTGCAAATCGATGGCACTGCCAACGCGATTTTTGATCCCCAGCGTTCGTTTGCCATCACCCTGCAGGGAGAAAATTTTTCCCTGATGAATACCGCCACCACACGCATGAACGTCAGTCCCGATCTCGGCATCAGCTTGCGCAACAATGCGCTTGATCTACAGGGCAGTGTAAACGTGCCTACGCTGGATATAGATCTGCGGGAGAATGATGCTATTCTGCAGAACAGTTCAGTGGATGTGACACGTGATGCGGTGATCATCAACGCTCCACCAGAACAGGCGCACCTGATCCGCCCCCAACAGCAGAACATCGAAGACATTCCCATTACCGCTGAACTGGAACTCGTGCTCGGTGAGAACGTGCATTTCCAGGGCCTGAATCTGGATATCTTACTCGATGGCCAGTTACAGATTCAGCAGGAACGTGATCGACCGCTGCTGGCCAACGGCGATATTTCAATCCGTGAAGGCTATTATGAAATTTATGCCCAGCGACTGGATGTTAGTAACGGCAAACTGATCTTTTTTGGCAATCCAACCAATCCTGCGCTGGATATACGCGCGTACCGGGAAGCTGGAAACGTTCAGGCCGGCCTGCAGATCAATGGTACGCTGCGCAACATAAACAGCCGACTCTTCTCAACACCGAGTCTGCCCGAAAATGAAATCCTGGCCATCCTCATCACCGGCAAATCGCTGCAGGATATCAATAACCAGGAACAGACCAATCTGGTCGGCGCTGTCGCCTCACTGGGAATCAATCGTGGCCAGGGATTCGTCGATACCATCGGCTCCGGTCTGGGGCTGGACACAGTACAGATCAACTCGCAGGCAGATCTGGAGCAGAGCACACTGGGTGTCGGCAAGTACCTGACGCCTGACCTGTTCATGCACTACGAAATTGGTCTGTTTGAAAAGGAATCCGTTCTGTCTCTGGATTACATCCTTAATGACCGGCTGCGGCTGGAAGTGCAGAGCGGCATCAGTCAAAGTATTGATATGACCTATACGGTCGAGAAATAATGGTTGCCGTCAGCAAAGCCAGCCCCTATGCTTAATGCGGCATCGGGTAATGATTTTTATGGAACAGCTCAACGCATTCTTTTCATACACGCTTTTTACCTTTAACGAGCAGTCCTTTACCGTTGGGCAGATACTTCTTGTCCCTCTCCTGTTTCTGCTTGCGTATGCAATTATCAGCAGAAGCAGTAAATTTCTTGTAAACCGGCTACATAAGCGCAAGCTTGATCCCGACCTGGTTCTCCTTTTTCAGCGCCTGTATTTTATTGTCTGTCTGCTGCTGCTGGTGTTCACCACGCTGGCTATACTGAATGTGCCGCTTGGCGCCTTTGCCTTTGTGTCCGGTGCTGTAGCAATCGGCGTTGGTTTCGGCGCCCAGAACATCATTAACAATTTTATTTCCGGCTGGATCCTGATGTGGGAAAAACCCATCCGTATCGGAGACTTCCTGGAAATAGGCGATGTCAAGGGTACAGTGGAGACCATCAATACCCGGTCCACCCGAATCCGTCGTACGGATGGCGTCCACATGCTGATACCCAACAGCCATCTGCTGGAAAACATGGTCGTGAACTGGACACTGGTGGATCGTCTGGCCAGGGGCAATGTCAGAGTAGGGGTCGCCTATGGCTCACCGGTAAAACTGGTTTCCAGACTCATTCATCAGGCTGCCGTTGAGCATGAACTCGTTCTGGACGATCCCGATCCACTGGTCATTTTCGAGGACTTCGGAGATAACGCATTGATCTTTGATCTGTTCTTCTGGATCAATACTGTCGGCGAACGCGACTTACGGGTTATTCGCTCTGATTTGCGCTTCCGCATAGAAGAGCTTTTCAATGAGCATGGTATCGTCATTGCCTTCCCGCAGCGCGATGTGCATCTGGACGGGCAGATCAAACTGACACGCTAGACTCTTATTGGCCTATAACCATTTCTTGAGCCGGAACCAGGCCAGGATGCCGCTCACCATCAGCACCATCGTCAGCGCCACAAAAATAAAAGCGGCGGGCTCCTCAATGCCAGGCAGGCCTGCGACATTCATCCCGAAGAGACCGGTGACGAAGGAAATCGGCAGAAAAATGGCGGCAATGATCGATAACACATACATGCGGTCATTCTGCTGCTGGGCCACCAGGTTCATCAGTTCTTCCTGTAGCACCACCGCCTTTTCACGCACCAGATCAAGGTCTTCCACATAGCGAATAATGCGGTCTGACAATTCCTGGATATAGTGTCTGTCATCCTTGTTTAGCAGGGTATTTGATTGCCGGTAGAGCGCTTCAAGTGCCTCGCGCTGTGGCGCCAGATATCGCCTGATCATTGCAGCCTCCCGCCGCAACCTGGCAACGTTGGCTCTCACTTTCACAATATCGTCCTTACGGGGAGAATCTTCAAACAATTCCATCCGCGATTCGATGCCATCGACATATTCAGAGATTCTGTCGGCGACCCGTTCAATGATAAAAGTCAGTAGCTCACTGGTGTCTTTGGGTCCTTTTCCTTTTTCTATTTCCTCCCTGACATCCTGTGCTGACAGCACCCGTTTCTGGCGCAGACTGATGATCTTGTTATTTTCAATCCAGAAACGCAATGAGACCATGTCGTTGGGATCTTCACCTGGATTCAGATTAATCACCCTGAGAATCAGCACGGCGCCATCTTCATAGACTGCGCAGCGCGGACGCGAATCTGTCCGGGTGATACTGTCGATTGCATGTTCGGGTATACCGATTGCCTGCAGAGTAGGCCGACAGTCATCCTCGAGAAAATCCAGGTGACACCAGAAAACTCCGTCAGAAGGTTCAGCGCGTTCCAGCGGGATGCCTCCCCCTTTGCCGTCCAGAACAAAGCCGTATGCAAATGCATTGGACTCCGTCAGTTTTTTAAAGTCAGTTATCATACCGCCTTCACCTAAATTGCAGTGCCAAGCCTGTGCCAGGGGCGAGCAGACTATGCATTCTTTATTGATGAGTCTATCATTGCGCCCAGCCATGAAAGAAGTTTTTAGTTTCATCGCCATCATCCTGACGCTGGCAGCCTATTTCCCCTATGTCCAAAGCATTCACACTGGACAGACCCGGCCGCATTTTTTTTCATGGCTGATCTGGGGACTGACAACGCTCATTGTGTATCTTGCCCAGTTGCAGGCTGGTGCCGGTGTTGGCGCCTGGCCGGTACTGGTGTCAGGCATCATTACTTTTTATATTGCCCTGCAGGGCTTTCTCAATCGTGATGACATTGTCATTAAACCGGTGGATTACTTCTTTCTCATCATCGCAATACTCTCAATCCCACTGTGGTATTTGACAGCCAATCCCCTGTGGGCGGTGATCATCGTCACCACGATTGATGTTCTCGGCTTTGCACCAACGTTACGCAAGGCCTACCAGTCACCTGAGCAGGAAGACAGTCGTTTTTATCTTGTTTTTACAATTCGCTGTGGTTTTGTATTACTGGCACTCGAAGCCTACTCGATGACGACTATCCTGTTTCCACTGATTGTCGGCTTGTGCTGCTTGCTGATGGTAGGTCTGCTTTATATTAGAACCAATTACCCTGAAGCACCCTGAAGAATCAGTGCCTTAGAATGTAGATAAACTGCACGGGATTCAGGGCAGCATTGTCGGAGTAGGCGCGGTTTAAATTACGCATCTGGTCATTCACGTTGATATTGTTGCCATTGTTAAGCTGCCGCTTGAGGCCAGGCATCAGACTGGTCTCCAGAAAAAAGGGCATATCTTAGCGTAAGTCCCGACAGGACAATGTCCTTGTCTGGAATTGCACAGAATTTAGTACTGTCTCAGTTTGAAATGGATCGTAATAACTCATGGTTATGCCGTTAATTCTGAGACCGTCTGGTGACAGGCCGGAAAAGGCTCCTGCAATTCCGGCATGACCGCCATCCATGGCGGCCAGATACACCAGCCGAGCCTGTACATGGGTGAGGCAAGCGTATACAAAGCAAAGCTTTGTGCGCAGCCGAACGACACCCATCTGCGATGGGTGGCTGGACCATACGCTTTTTGGCGTGTCGCAGAATTAACGACATAACCATGAACCTGGCATGTTCAAACTGAGACACTATCCAGCATTTCATTTACTGTTTTTTCAGACAGCATTCCCATAGAATTACTGGTGGCCCCATCGGGGGAATTTCCCGGAAGATTCGAGCATCATTGATCACACATGACCTTACTCAGCGTCAATCTGAATAAACTCGCGCTGCTGAGAAATTCGCGCGGGCATAATTTTCCTGATCTGCTCAAGTATGCCCGGCGTTTTATCGACCTTGGCGTACAGGGACTGACCATCCATCCGCGCCCTGACGAACGCCATATCCGTCGGCAGGACGCCCTGGACCTGAGCAACATGCTGAAAGATTTTCCGACTGTCGAATTCAACATTGAAGGCTATCCCTCGAAGACATTTCTGTCGCTCGTGAAACGCTGCAGGCCAACCCAATGTACGCTGGTCCCCGATGCTGAAGACCAGCTGACCTCTGACCATGGCTGGGACTTTACTAGGCACATGGATACGCTGGTTCCGGCCATTCATGAACTTCAGGCTGAAGGCATTCGCGTTGCAACGTTCGTGGACCCCGACCTGAAACAGATCGAACTGGCAGCACAAAGCGGCGCTGACCGTATCGAACTCTACACAGAACGCTACGCAGAAAATTTCGGCGGCAGTCAGGAGGATGAAGTCTATGAAGCATACCGGCAGGCAGCGCTCAGGGCACAGGCCCTCGGACTTGGCGTCAATGCCGGCCATGATTTAAATCTGCAGAATCTGCCACGCTTCCTAAGGATTCCCGGAATCCTGGAAGTTTCCATCGGTCACGCACTCACGATCGAATGTATCGATCTAGGAATCAGGAAAGTCGTCAGGCAGTATCTGGACATCTGTCAGGAATAAAACATGTTATTTCAGCGCAACAAAGAGACCTTGATCCAGGCCCAGGATGCCTTGCCGGGCAGGGATGAAGAAATGCCAATCAGCGACCACCATGCTGTGCTGGATGCCCCTCTGAAGGAACCCGAGCCAGGTTACTTTGCCAGCCAGGGTCTGCAACAGGCCATGTTCGGTCTGGGCTGTTTCTGGGGTGCCGAAAGACGCTTCTGGCAGTTGCCTGGCATTTACACCACAGCAGTCGGTTATGCTGGCGGCTTCACCCGCAATCCGACCTATCAGGAAGTCTGCAGTGGTCGTACCGCCCATGCTGAAGTGGTTTGGCTGGTGTTTGATCCAGTGCAGCTCAGTTACCAGGAACTGCTGACAACCTTCTGGGAGTCACATGATCCGACACAGGGCATGCGGCAGGGCAATGACCGGGGCAGCCAGTACCGCTCCATCATTCTGACTTACACGACACAGCAGGAAGAAGCGGCCAGCAAAGCCAGAGCCCATTATCAGGACCGGCTGAAGGCCGAGGGCTTTGCCGATATCACTACTGAAATCGTTCCGGCAGGGAAGTTTTATTATGCGGAGGATTATCATCAGCAATATCTGGCCAAGAATCCCATGGGCTATTGCGGCCTTGGCGGAACTGGCGTGTGTTACGCCTGAAGCCGCGGTAAAATAGGACATGATGCAGCAGGCAGGTGAAAAACTTATTGTCGCGATTTCTTCCCGCGCTTTATTCGATCTCAGTGAAAGCCATGAGGTCTATGAAAAGCAGGGCGTGGAAGCCTACCGGCAATACCAGATTGAGCGCGAGGATCAGCCGCTGGCGCCGGGCGATGCCTTTAATCTGGTCAAAAAGCTGCTGCATATCAATATGCTGCTGGGCAGGGAACAGGTCGAAGTCATCCTGCTGTCACGCAACACGGCTGACACCGGCCTGCGTATCTTCAATTCCATTGAACATCACCAGCTCGCTATCTCCAAGGCTGCCTTTTGTGGTGGCTCCAGCCCGTACCGCTATATTTCAGCCTTTAACAGCCATCTGTTTCTGTCCACCGATGGCGGTGATGTCCGGCAGGCACTGGAGGATGGCATTGCGGCAGCTACGATCATGCCCTCGGGCATCGCCAATACCGAAGACTTCAAACTGCGTTTTGCCTTCGACGGGGATGCCGTTCTGTTCTCCGATGAAGCAGAGAGAATCTATAAATCCCAGGGCCTGGAGGCCTTCACGGCCAGTGAACGCAAGTCCGCCCGGGATCCGCTTTCCGGCGGCCCTTTCAAGCCTTTTCTGGCAGCCCTGCAGCAGTTACAGCGGGAATTTGATGTCGATGACTGCCCGATCAGGACCTGTCTGGTAACGGCCAGAGCTGCACCTGCCCATGAACGGGTGGTCCGCACCTTACGTGCCTGGGACATCAAGATTGATGAATCGCTGTTTCTGGGTGGTGCCGACAAGGGTGCCTTTCTGCGTGCCTACAACGCCGATGTCTTTTTCGATGACCAGGAAGGCCACTGCGAATCAACCCGTGAACATGTCGCCACCGGGCATGTGCCTCACGGGGTCGCTAATGCACCCCTGAAAAACTGAAATTTAATCCCAGACCGAGCAGGGCAACGATCAGCACCAGACGCAGGGCCTTTTCAGGCATCAATGAAGACAGGCGGGTGCCCAGATAAATCCCCGGCATGGAACCGACCACCAGCGCCAGCAGTAACTGATAATCTACCAGTCCATTAAACAGATAGCCCAAGCCTGCCACTGCCGTCAGAGGGACGGCATGGGAAATGTCAGTGCCGACAATATGGGTGGTCGGACGACTCGGAAAAAGAATAAACAGAATGGCCGCCCCAAAGGCGCCGGCACCAACCGACGACAGGGTCACACAGGTGCCAAGCACAATACCCAGCAGCAATACCAGGGCAGGGCGGTATTTGTGCAGCACCTGATAATAGACCTTGCTGTGAACGTTCTCTTCAGATTTCAGGCGCTGCTGGATTTGATGGCCAAAAATCATAACCGCGGCAGTCAGTATCAGCA
>CAZKJY010000060.1:0-8554 GCA_964553165.1 uncultured Enterobacteriaceae bacterium | reverse complement strand
TCGGACGTTGAGGTTCATTCCTATCATGTCCAGGGCAATGTCTGGGTTCTGACCGGAGCCGGTGGCAATGTCACCGTACAGATCGGTGATCAGGGCGTACTGGTGGTCGATACCCAGTTTGCAGAAACAGCCCCGAAAATCGTTGCCGAAATCGAGCGCCTGGCACCGGGAAAAATCATTCGCTATGTGATCAATACCCATGTGCATGGGGATCACACTGGCGGTAACGAGATTGTCAGGGCAGCCGGTGAAACCATTGTTGCCGGTAATGAGGCCGGAGATGTGGGCGCTACTTTCGAACCGGGTGCCGAGGTCATCGCCCATGAAAATGTCATGCTTTCCATGGCAACCGCCAACCCGCCGGTTCCTTTTGATGCCTGGCCGACAGAAGTGTATATCGGCAATAAATATGATTTCTATTTTAATGGCGAACCAGTCGAACTGCTTTATCAGGGCAGAGCGCACACCAACGGAGACAGCATTGTTTTCTTCCGTAAATCGGATGTTATTTCTTCTGGCGACATCTATGTCACTGAAGGCTTTCCCTACATTGATGAAGCCAATTTTGGCCACATCAATGGCATCATCGATGGCCTGAACCAGATCATCAGTATCACTGTTCCCCTGGAACAGCAGGAAGGCGGCACACTTGTGATTTCCAGTCATGGCCGAATCTCAGATGAAGCGGATGTTGTTGAATACCGCGACATGCTGACCATTATTCGGGACCGTGTGCAATACCTGATCGACGAAGGCATGAGCCTGCAGGAAGTGCTTGAGGTTGGGCCGGCAAGAGATTATGCCAGCCGCTATGGTCACGGTTTCGTGTCCACCGAGGATTTCATCACGGCTGTCTACAATAATTTGAGCGAGTAGGGGATTAAGAATGAAACCAGCAAGTTTTTCAAAGATCGCGTGCTTTTTAAGCGCATCATTATTAGCCACATCGCTTGTCGCTCAACCACCGGGTGGCGGACCGAATCTGGCAGATCTTCCACCCCGGGAAGCAACCCCCGGCAATCTGGAAAACATCGAAGGACAGTGGGTATCCATTGTCAATGAAGACTGGCTCTGGCGCATGCGCGTTCCGGAAAAGGGCGACTTTACCAGCATTCCCTATAATGCACGTGCGCGTGAAGTGGGCGAAGCCTGGGATGAATCCATGGCAAATTCCTGCCTTCGCTATGGCGCTGCCGGCATCATGCGACAACCCATGCGAATTCGCACCGAATGGGAATCGGATTCCGTCCTCACCCTGGAAACCGATTACGGTCAGCAGACCCGTCGTTTCATTTTCAATGAAGCTGCACCGGCCAATACCCCCCGAAGTCTGCAGGGTTATTCCATGGCGAACTGGGAGTATGACTTCCTGCCGATTGGCAACTTCGGTGGTTTCGGCGCTGAAGCCCCGGACCCTGAGCATGGCTCACTGAAAGTTGAAACCACTCATCTCACCGCCGCCTGGCTGCGAGCCAATGGTGCCCCGGTCAGTGAAAATGCTACGGTCACCGAGTACTACACCATGTTCCAGGATCCAACCGGCACTGACTGGTTGGCGGTAACCGTTGTGGTTCACGATCCCATGTATCTGAATCAGGACTTTATTACCAGCTCGCATTTCCGCCGCGAGAACAGCCCCGGCGGCTGGGACCCCCGCCCCTGCGGCAGATAATCGCCTGCACGGGTCAGGAACCAGATAAAAAGGCCTCTTTGTTGAGGCCTTTTTTTTTGCTCTGACAAAGCCGATTCAATGCTTGCTGATAGGACATCCTGTACTGAAAGGCTTATGCCCAGACGCTGCCTATTCAAAAAATCTACATCCCCTAAGCGAAGCTTAGAGACGCCATAGACCTGCCCTTTTACCCAGCTTCTCTGCAAAGTGAGGTGCAATTCATGTAGCATTATTAATCGATTTTATAGATTGTAATTATCATTATTATCTGTTTTACAGATTACTATAGCCCTCGCTATCATGCCTGCAATTACCCGCTTTAAGAATAATCTGAAGGGGTAGCTGTTGACTTGAATCAAAAGCTCAGCGGGATGCTGGTCTAGTCTGAAAGGGATGCTTTCACAAAGGTATGAATACAACTGAGGTGATTTCACATGATGCGAAAAAATAAACTGATGAGGAAGCTGGTCGCTGTTGGCGTCAGCTCCGTCATTTCAATGAACCTGGCTATGGCCCAACAGGCCATGCCAGACAATAACTACTGGTGGCCCAACCGCCTGAATCTGGATCCCCTGCGCCAGAGCCAGATGCTGGCTGACCCGATGGATGCCGATTTCAACTATGCCGAGGCTTTTGAAAGCCTGGATCTGGAAGCAGTGAAGGCGGATCTTGAGACGCTGATGACCACCTCCCAGGATTGGTGGCCTGCTGACTATGGCCATTATGGTCCTTTCTTTATCCGCATGGCCTGGCACAGTGCCGGCACCTACCGTGTCTTTGATGGCCGAGGTGGTGCCGATGGCGGTATGCAGCGTTTCGCGCCACTGAACAGCTGGCCGGATAATGCCAATCTGGACAAAGCCCATCGCCTGTTATGGCCGGTCAAACAGAAATATGGCCGGAGCATTTCCTGGGCAGACCTGATGGTGCTGGCAGGCACCGTCGCCATGGAGTCAATGGGTTTTGAAACCTTTGGCTTTGCTGGCGGACGCGAGGATGCCTGGATGCCTGATGACGTCAACTGGGGACCTGAAGGTGAATGGCTGGCAGCAGATCGACGCAATGCCGCAGGTGAGCTGGACAGACCTTTTGGTGCGACCCAGATGGGACTGATTTACGTGAACCCTGAAGGCCCGGGTGGTAACCCGGATCCGCAACTGGCTGCCAATGCCATCCGTGAAGCCTTTGGCCGCATGGCGATGAATGATGAAGAAACAGCAGCCCTGATCGCCGGGGGTCACACCTTTGGCAAGGCACACGGCGCTGCCTCCCCCGCCGAGTATGTCGGCCCGGAGCCGGAAGGCGCCAGTATCGAGCAAATGGGCCTGGGCTGGAAAAACGACTTTGGGTCGGGCAATGCCGGCGATACCATCACCAGCGGCCTGGAAGGTGCCTGGACCAGTAATCCTGCGGCCTGGACGCATGGTTATCTGGTGAATCTGTACACCTATGACTGGGTGCAGACCCGCAGTCCGGCAGGTGCCATTCAGTGGGAACCGGCCCGCGGCGCAGCTTCAGACCTGGTACCGGATGCCCATGATCCTTCTTTACGGCACGCACCCATGATGTTCACGACTGATCTGGCACTCAAAGTGGACCCGATCTATCGGGAAATCACCAGCCGCTGGCTGGATAACCCGGATGAATTCGCGGACGCCTTCGCACGCGCCTGGTTCAAACTGACGCATCGCGACATGGGGCCACGCTCACGCTATCTGGGCAGTCTCGTCCCCGAAGAAGTGATGACCTGGCAGGACCCGGTCCCTGAAGCAGACTATGACATGATCAATGATCGTGATGTCACCCGGCTCAAACGCGACATCCTGAATTCCGGTCTTGGCAATGCCGAACTGGTCCGAACCGCCTGGGCGTCGGCATCAACGTTCCGGGGAACCGACATGCGGGGAGGTGCCAATGGGGCACGTATCCGGCTGGCTCCCCAGATCGACTGGGAGGTGAATGATCGGGATGAACTGTCACGGGTGCTTGCTGTGCTTGAAGGTATTCAGAATGACTTTAACAGCAGCAACAACCGCCGACAGGTGTCCCTGGCTGACCTGATTGTCCTGGGTGGTGCTGCAGCAATTGAGCGTGCTGCCGAAGCCGGCGGTTATGATCTGGAAGTGCCTTTCGTCCCCGGACGAACGGATGCGACACAGGATCAGACCGACGTCGTCTCCTTCGGACACCTGGAACCGGTGGCTGACGGATTCAGAAACTATTTTGCCGAAGGCCCGCGATCCCCGGCTGAAATGCTGGTCGAGAAAGCCGCCCTGCTGAATCTGACTGCACCGGAAATGACCGCACTGGTTGGCGGCATGCGGGCACTCAATGCCAATGCTGACGGCTCCACTCATGGCGTCTTTACTGATGCCCCCGGCACCCTGAGCAATGATTTCTTTGTCAACCTGCTCGATATGTCGGTGACCTGGTCGGAGTCTGATGATGCCGGGGTTTACCTTGGCCGCGACCGCAACAGCGGAGAGCTTCGCTGGACAGCAACGCCTGTTGATCTGATCTTTGGCTCCAATTCGGAACTGCGGGCCCTTTCCGAGCTCTATGCTACGGCAGATGGCGAAGCGAAACTGGTCGAGGACTTTGTTGAAGCCTGGACGAAAGTCATGATGCTTGATCGTTTTGACATTCGCTAGCACCTGGTTCTCAGCAGAAAACAAAAAGCGGCACTGATGTGCCGCTTTTTTTTAATTTAAAAATACCGTTTTTCAGGACTGAAAATAGTAGACCCGCTGAATTTTAACGGGTTCAGTTGCTGACAACAGGCTGATTGTCCCCGTCCAGAAGCCAGCCCGCCGCATCGGGTTCCAGTAATTCTGCAAGCCGCAAATCGAAGGCATTCAGCTCTTCCGGTGTCAGTACCTGCTTCCATTGCTGGTTGGTGCCATTGGCGAAGAAACCGGACTCCCGCTTCCAGTACTCTTTTCCAACAGGCACAAATTGGGAAGCATTTCGCTTCATGTTTTCAAAACTGGCTGCCCTGGTCATGGCATCGAGCAGATTTTCATCGACTTCAATAGCCAGTGCCTTTGCCATTCTGGCAATATTTCCTCTTAAATCACGCTTCATATCGCCATAATGAAACAGGTGAATATTTGGCAGGTCACGAAACCTCCAGTAAGACTTGAAGAAATGTACCAGCATGGACAAGGATTGTACGTCCCAGGAATGCTGGTCAAAATCATCGGTCAGCCAGGCCTTGAATGAAGCGGGCGCCACACTGAGTGCAAGATCAGTATTGTTCATATTATCCCGATGGTTTAATGCTGAAAGAAAGACATCCCGTGGGTCCCTCATTACTACTATATAGGCGCAGTCAGCAACGTATGGAATGCCATCAAGAGGCGTATGGGTTTTTATAAACCGACGATGTTTCTGGGCTTCGACTTGTTTCAGATAGTCTTCAATAGGTGCCAATTGGGCATCAATCCAGGGAGAAATAATGCCTGGTTTTATACCATGATCAACCTTGCCGAATACCAGCATGGCACAAATTGCCTGCGTCCAGGTGGTACCACATTTGGGCGGGGTGCAAATGAATATGTCATTAGCTCGATGCCTGAAATTATCCCAGCGGCTGGTATCCGTAAAGGGACCTTTATAGTCAGTCTGCTTAGAAGGGAGCGAATTCATTAGCTGTCCTGGATAAAAAAACCGTCACCAGAATAGCCAAATTTTCCTGGTCCATCAAATGATCAGAACAGGCATTTAACTCCAGGCAAAGCGACCAGTCTCTGTCGATGAATTGACGAGGCATGACAAGAAAATCACGAGCGCCTCACCTGCCAGCTTATCAGTCATCTGTGGCGCGAAGCTGCAGACACTACTAACCAAAGAAAAATTAAATACCACTCGGTCAAAGTAACCAACCCTGTAACCAAAGTTCACTATCTTTTAACTCCCTCCAGTCTATATTTCTTTGTCTCTTTGTCATGACAGCTTCAATCATACAAAGCACAACGGAACTGTCATCAGCATATTCAATTTCTGTGACGATAAAATGTTTTTCTTTATTAGTTGGAGCAACAGCTGTCCACTTACTATTTAGCAGCTTTTTAGGATTAATCTTATTCAAGCAAGATCACTTTATATTCATAGATTGGTCTACCCACAATATATCCTCATAGGCAAAACCTAATTCTCTGACTTCAGCAATAAAAGCAGTTTTTGATGATTCATCAACTTGTGGCGTTCTTGAGAGAAGCCATAAATAATTTCGGTCGTTACCAGTAACATAGCTTAAGCTATAATCGGGTGTAAGCTTGAATACAACATAAGATGAGTAGAATGGGCCAAAGAATGATACTTTTAAATGTCCTGAATTTGGGTTTTCTACAAAACTTGCAATGCCTACGGCTTCTTCCCAGGATTGAGAATTATCTACAAATCCTCGGTTAACCACTCTTACAGAGCCATCAGGATTCATACTATAGTTTGCAGTAACTTGCGACATCCCTGCTTCAAAGCGATTATCCAGCCTGGCAATCTCATACCATGTCCCTAGATATGAATCTAAATCAAACCCAGTTACCGGGACTATCCCTGCAGGAACACCAGTACAGCTACTAATGAACACGCAAAAAAGTATGGCTACTGCTTTATGAATAGAATTATTCTTTTTGAATCCCTTTCTCAATGCCATCATTTCGGTAAAACCTTTTTAATGCGCAGACTTGGATACTATAACCAGTTGCCGCACTGGAAGAACAGCCCCACCCCGAGAAAAGACCCTCTATTCTGATCCACAGGGATTAAGATTAGAACAGTTTGATTATCTGCATTTTTATTTACAAACCAGTCTTTAGAGGGCATATGGGCGGGCGCGCTTTACCAGCGCCCTGGATAGTCCTCTGTGGCTCGACCTAACCAAACTGAAAATCAAACCAAAAGTGAAATAACAAACAACTATATTGGCGCCCAGGAGAGGGCGAAAACGGTTGTAATCAAAGCGAAGCTTTGAACCCGTTTGAGCGGGCGCGCTTTACCAGCGCCCTGGATAGTCCTCTGTGGCTTGCAACAAGAATTTAAGAATTCTCAAAGTAAATCGAAGAACTAACCTTTGTATTGGTGCCCAGGAGAGGGTGAAGCCTGCCGCTCATGAAGCGCAGCTTCATGGCAGGCTGAACGCGAGCGTTTTACCAGCGAGCTGATTAGTCCTCTGTGGCTCGAAGTAGCTATAGTGAAAACTTTAAGAGGAGCTAAATACCAAACATCTATTATGGTGCCCAGGAGAGGGCGAAAACGGTTGTACTCAAAGCGAAGCTTTGAAACGGTTTGTGCGGGCGCGCTTTATCAGCGCCCTGGATAGTCCTCTGTGGCTCAAAGCAGCTAAAGTGAAAACACAAAGATTAGTTAAATACCGAAACACTAATATGGTGCCCAGGAGAGGACTTGAACCTCCACGACCTTTCGGCCACTAGCACCTGAAGCTAGCGTGTCTACCAATTCCACCACCTGGGCATTTGTGAGGAACAACGTCTTGCAGGGGGCTGCAATTTACCGATATTGCCCTGCGCTGTCAATGTTGTTTCCGCTTTCGCCTGTTATACTCGGAGCCCAGCCCATACGCTTTACAGAGACTGCATGCCACGAGCAAAAAAAATACAGGACCCCCAGGCTGACCGCGAAGCCGCCCGCTACGAAAATCCCATCCCCAGTCGTGAATACATCCTCGAACACCTTGAGGCACGGGGTGAACCCCTGACCCATCTGGAACTGTCCACTGAACTGCTCCTGTTTGACAATGAAAGTCAGGAAGCACTGCGCCGCAGGCTGCGTGCCATGGCGCGTGATGGCCAGCTGATTGAGAACCGGGGCGGTGCCTATGGCCTGGTACGCAAAATGGACCTGATCAAGGGGGTCATTCAGGGTAACAAAGAAGGCTTTGGCTTTGTCATCCCGGAAGACGGGTCGGCAGACCTGTTTCTGAATCCCAACCAGATGAAAAAGGTTTTTGATGGCGATACGGTGCTGGCCAGGATTTCAGGCCTTGACCGTCGCGGGCGACTGGAAGGCAAGATTGTCGAGGTGCTGGCGCGTAAACGCGACGAATTTGTCGGGCGCTTTTATCTGGAGTCAGGCGTTGGTCTGGTGATCCCGCACAACCGGCGCATCACCCAGGAAATCCTGATCCCGCCGAAAAAGCACAAAAATGCCAAAGATGGCGATTTTGTGGTGGTAAAAGTGACCAAATTTGCCCACGAGCATGTCAAAAGTACCGGCATCATTACTGAAGTGCTGGGCGATGTGGCCCGCCCCGGCATGGAGATTGAAGTGGCGATTCGTGCCCACGATATTCCGCGTGACTGGCCCAAGGGCATCATTAGTGAACTGGGACATATCACCCGAGCTCATGGGGATCCCGCAAAAGAGGCCGACCATCGGATTGACCTGCGCGGGCTGCCTTTTGTCACCATTGACGGTGAAGATGCCAAAGACTTTGATGATGCGGTCTATTGCCAGGCCCGTCGCGGCCAGGGCTGGACGCTGTATGTGGCCATCGCCGATGTCTCTCATTATGTTGGCGTGGAATCCATTCTGGATCAGGAAGCCCAGTTGCGCGGCAATTCGGTGTATTTCCCCGGCCATGTCATTCCCATGCTGCCGGAGGACTTATCCAATGGACTGTGCTCCCTGAAGCCCAAAGAAGATCGTCTGGTGCTGGTCTGTCAGATGCAGGTTTCACGTGAGGGCAAAATCAGTTCCTACAAGTTCTGCGAAGGCATCATCCACTCCCAGGCCCGACTGACCTATACCGAAGTGGCCGCCATGCTACAGCCTGCCAAAACGGAAACGGAAAAAACACTGCAGGCACGGCTGAGGCAAAAGCATGCCGGCATCCTCAGCCATCTGCAGCATCTCTATGCC
>CAZKJY010000059.1:0-8568 GCA_964553165.1 uncultured Enterobacteriaceae bacterium | reverse complement strand
AAGCCGGTGCTGACGAGGCTGCATGAAGTTTGAACGTCAAAATACGGAAGACGTCGGCGTCAATCTGACCCCGCTGATTGATGTTGTTTTTCTGCTGCTGATTTTCTTTATGGTCACCACGACCTTTACCCGTGACAACAACCTGCTGATCAATCTGCCGGAAGCTTCGGGCGAGCCTCTGGATGTCCTGCCGGATCAGATTGAAATTCTGGTAGCCCGCAATGGTGCCTATTCCGTCAATGGCGCCGGCCTAGTCAACAGTCAGATAGGCACGCTGATGGATGCCATTGAGCAGATCTCCGCCGGCGACAACAGTCTGCCCATTATCATCACCGCTGATGCTGAAACGTCCTATCAGTCTGTCGTCACGGTGATGGACGCCGTCGCACAGCTTGGCTTCAGCCGGCTGAACATTGTCACCCGTGAAGAAGCCGATGACGATGACTAAGCCGGTTCCAGCGCCACTATCAAAGCAGGATTCACTGTCCCTCTATGGCAGATTGCTGGGTTATCTCAAACCCCTGTGGCCAGTGGCGATCATCACCGTCATCGGCTTCGCGATGTTTGCCAGTACCAATGCCTGGTTCGCCTACCTCACTGGACAGCTGGTGGACACCATCGAAGAAGCCAGCAACATGACCGCTCTTGAGCGTCTGCATATTCCCTTGCTGCTGGTCCTGCTGGCAGCAACCCGGGGCTTTGGTGGTTATCTCGGGGGCTACTCCATGGCCTATATTGCCAATTCCGTGGTCCACCGGCTGCGCACCGAACTGGTGGCGCGTTTCCTGCTGTTGCCGATCAGTTTTTATGACCACAGTGAAATTGGCAGGCTGATGTCCACCGTGACCTTTAATGTGCAGCAGATTACTGCCGCGGTCAGTGACGCTCTCAAGGTGCTGTTCCAGCAGGGCCTCACCGTGATTGGACTGCTCGGCTACATGTTCTACCAGAGCTGGCAGCTGACCCTGGTCTTCATGGCAGTTTCGCCGCTGATCGTCGTGGTGGTGAATTACGCATCCAAACTTTTCCGGATGCACAGCCACCGCATTCAGTCTTCCATGGGCGATTTAACCCATATCGTTTCAGAGACCATCAAGGGCATGCGGGTAATCCGCAGTTTCCGGGCCGAAAAGCAGGCGCTCGACAATTTCACTGAAGCCAGTGCCAGAAACCGCCGCCAGATTCTCAAACTGGAATCGGTATCCAATATCAGTACGCCGGTGATCCAGGTGGTTGTCACCATCGCACTGGCTTTTCTGGTCTGGCTGACGCTGTCTCCCCAGGTACTCGGGGATCTGTCGACGGGCGATCTGGCTTCCCTGATCATTGCCGCCGGCATGCTTTCGACACCAATTCGTCAGCTCACCCAGGTCAATGCCTCCATCCAGCGTGGTCTGGCAGCAGCCAGCTCAATCTTTGATCTGCTCGACGAAAGCACCGAAAAGGATCATGGCGATTATGTTGCCACCCGGGTCAAAGGCAAGGTCAGTTTCCGCAATCTCAGTTTCCGCTATAAAGACAAGAGGCCAGATGTCCTGCATAACATTAACGTGGAAGTCGAGCCGGGGCAGAGCATCGCGATTGTCGGTAAATCCGGCAGTGGCAAATCCACCCTGGTGAACCTGATACCGCGTTTTTATGAAATTCATCAGGGTGAAATCCTCATTGATGACGTCCCCAACACCCAGTACACACTGACCAACCTGCGCCAGCAGATAGCGCTGGTTTCACAACAGGTCACCCTGTTCAATGCGTCAGTGCGGGAAAATGTGGCCTATGGCGAACTGGCAGACAAAAGTGAGGCAGAGATTGAAAAAGCCCTGCTGAATGCTCACGCCATGGAATTCATTTCCCAGTTACCGGAAGGTCTGGATACCCGCGTCGGCGATGATGCCACCTTGCTCTCCGGAGGCCAGCGCCAGCGGATTGCCATTGCCCGGGCACTGCTGAAAGATGCCCCCATCCTGATTCTGGATGAAGCAACTTCTGCCCTCGACAGCGAATCAGAACGCCATATTCAGGCCGCTCTGCAGACCCTGATGCAGGGACGGACCACCTTTGTGATTGCGCACCGTCTGTCCACCATTGAAAACGCTGACCTGATACTGGTCATGCAGGAAGGGGAGATCGTTGAAAGTGGCAGGCACCATGAACTGCTGGCCCTGAATCAGCATTACGCCAAACTGCACAAAACGCAATTTGCCGAGACATGAAAAGAATCGTCGACACCTGGTACCGGGATAAGCCTCTGGTGTGGCTGAAACCCTTCAGTCGGCTGTTTGGCCTGCTGAGTGCCATCCGGCGTCGCCTGTATGCCAGCGGCAAACGCAAGGTTTACCGGGCCAGCGTCCCCCTGATTGTTGTGGGCAATATCACTGTCGGGGGCACCGGCAAAACACCCCTGATCGTTTACCTGGCAAAACAGTTGCTTGCCGCCGGTTACCGACCGGGTATCGTCAGTCGGGGCTATGGCTCAAAGGCCCAGCAATATCCCTATCATGTCAAAGCAGATTCACCGGTCGGGGAAAGCGGCGATGAAGCCCTGCTGATTGCCCGCAATACAGGCTGTCCGGTAGTGATTGATGCGGACCGTGTCGAAGCAGTCAAGAGTCTGGAACAGCATTACGACTGCAATGTGATTCTCAGCGACGACGGCATGCAGCACTATGCCATGGCCAGGGATATCGAAATAGCCGTGATCGATGGCCGCCGCCGCTTTGGCAACGGTGAACTGATCCCTGCCGGACCTCTGCGGGAAAAGCCCTCACGTCTGCAACAGGTGGACTTCATCATCTGTAACGGCTTCTGCGATCTGGAATTCGATATTCCGACCCATACCATGCAACTGGAGCCCAGATACCTTTGCCATTTGCAAAGTGGTGACAAGTACGCCATAGAAAACATTAAAACCGAACTGAGTCAGTCCAGGCAGCAGGGCAGCAACAATCCAAAACACAAGGTCCATGCCATTGCAGGCATTGGCAACCCGGAACGTTTTTTCAGCTCACTTTGTGATTGTGGTTTTGATATCATTACCCACATTTTCAGCGATCATCATGTCTACAAAAAGGAAGATATTCGTTTCAATGATGACTTCGAAGTGGTCATGACAGAAAAAGATGCCGTCAAATGTGCCGACTTTGCCAGTAAAACTGACTGGTATTTGAGTGTCTCTGCTGTCATCGACGACAGTTTTATAAAAAGTCTGCTGACCAAGCTGAAAAGCTTCAGTATTTAACCTGCGAATCTACTCATTATGGATAAAAAACTGCTCTCCATTCTTGCGTGTCCTCTCTGCAAGGGAAAAATTGACTACGACCAGAACCGGCAGGAACTGATCTGTTATGCCGATGCCCTGGCATTTCCAATTCGCGATGACATTCCCGTGATGCTGGAAACAGAAGCCCGCCAGCTGACTCTCGAGGAAAAAGAGAACAGGCCACGCTGATGTCTTTCATTGTTGTCATTCCGGCCCGCTATCAGTCCGTCCGTCTGCCCGGCAAACCCCTGTTGCCGCTCGCTGACAAACCCATGATTCAGCATGTGGTTGAACGCGCCCTGCAAAGTGAAGCCAAGGCCGTTTATGTCGCTACCGATAGTCAGGAAATCCTTAAGGTCTGCGAAGGCTTTGGCGCAAAGGTCTGTCTCACTGATGACAAGCATGCTTCCGGCTCGGATCGCATTGAGGAAGTCACCCGCATACTCAATCTCAGAAGCTCTGACATTGTGGTCAATGTCCAGGGTGATGAACCACTGATACCTCCGGCTGTGATCAACCAGGTGGCCGAGAATCTCAAGGCCCAGGACAGTGCCGAGCTCTGCACCCTGTACGAAGAGATTGATAATGCCCAGGACATCACGAATCCGAATGTGGTGAAGGTGGTGACCGACAACAATGGCCTGGCACTGTATTTTTCCCGTGCCGGTATTCCGTTTCAGCGCGACAGCGGCGGGGCAGTGGTCTATAAACGTCACATCGGCCTTTATGCTTACCGGGTCGGCGCGCTGCGCAATTTTGTCAGCTGGCCTCTGGGCGAACTTGAACAGAGTGAAAAACTGGAACAGCTTCGCTTCATGGAAAACGGCGTCAAGATACACCTCGAAAAGTGTGTTGAAGCCATTCCGCCCGGTGTGGACACCGAAGCCGACTACCAGGCAATCAAGCAGCAACTGGAGAACTGATGGCCAACGAAAAAATCAAAATCCTGATGGTCTGTCTCGGCAATATCTGTCGCTCACCGACAGCAGAAGGCATCTTTCGCCACAAGGCCAGGCAACGGAATCTTGAGCACCTGTTTGAAATTGATTCTGCCGGCACCGGCACCTGGCATATCGGAGAAGCACCAGACCATCGCGCCTGCGCGGCTGCCGCCAAACGTGAAATCGACCTCAGCATGCTGAAAGCACGCACCGTCAGTCCCGATGACTTTCATGACTACGATTACATATTTGCCATGGACAGCAACAACCTGAATGACCTGCTGGTCATGCAACCGAAAAATCCACGTGCCCAGACCGTGCTGTTCTTAACCTGGCCGAACAAAGAAACTGGCCGCAGCGGCTATCATGAAGTCCCTGACCCTTATTATTCCGGTCCGGAGAGCTTTGAACTGGTGCTGGATCTGGTCGAGGAAGCCAGTGAGGAAATACTTGATCACCTGATAGAGACTCACCAGCTCAGCTGAGCACGGCATGCAGATTCAGGAAAATTTCAATCTCAAGCATTTCAATACCTTTTATGTTTCTGCACATGCCCGCTATTTCGCGGAAGTCAGTTCGCTGGATGATTTAATTCAGGCGCTTGGTTTTCAGAAAACAGAAAACCTGCCTTTCATGCTGATCGGGCAGGGGAGTAATCTGCTCTTCAAGGAAGATTATGCCGGCCTGATTATTGAACTTAACCTGCGCGGCATTGAAAAGACGGCTGAAGATGCTGAACACATTTACATCCGTGCCGCTGGGGGTGAGAACTGGCACAACTTTGTGCAGTACTGTCTGCAGCGCGGCTATTACGGCCTGGAAAATTTAAGCCTGATACCTGGCACGGTGGGAGCCGCCCCGGTGCAGAATATCGGTGCCTACGGGGTGGAACTCAGCGACTATCTCCACGAACTGGAAGCCCTTGAAATCCGCAGCGGCAAACTCCGCCGCTTCAGCAAACAGGACTGCCAACTCGCTTACCGGGATTCCATCTTCAAAGGCGAACTCAAAGACCAGTACATCATCACCAGCGTGACCTTTGCCCTGTTGAAAACACCCCGACTCAATCTGAGTTATCCGGCCTTGCAAAAGGCCCTGCAGGATGTGCCCCGCGAAGACATTACGCCGCAATTGGTCAGCGATACGGTCTGTGAAATTCGGCGCAGCAAGCTGCCTGATCCGATCAACCTGGGCAATGCCGGCAGTTTTTTCCGCAATCCGGTCATCAGCAAACAACAGGCAGAATCCTTAACCGCACGCCATGCAGATCTGCCGGTCTACCCCTATCAGGATCAGTGCAAGATAGCCGCCGCGTGGCTGATTGAGAATGCTGGCTGGAAAGGTTTCCGCGAAGGGGATGTCGGTGTACATAAGGAACATGCCCTGGTGCTGGTCAATTACGGCACGGCCAGCGGCAGTGAGTTGTTCGAGCTTTCACAACGTATCCAGCAATCCGTGCTGGAACGGTTCGGCGTCGAACTGGAACCGGAAGTCCGGATTATCTAGTCAAACAGGTGTCAGTGTCATGACTCTGACACCTTTCTAAGTTCCCGACCACTCCCATGTCAGCAAAAAGAAAACCGGAAGTACGTTCGCCCAGTAAATATTTTCTGAACCCATTGAAATGTTTTTTCGGCTTGTTGAAATCCGGATACAAGCGAGGACTGTTTGAGCCCCAGGCGAGTTCCGCAGCGCCGGATTTCAATAGCCGAAGATTTCAGGGTGAAAAAATATTTACATAAAGCGCAAGTACTCCCAATGCTACGTTAGAATAGACGCATGGACCCTACGACTTTTGATCACAGGAATTTTCTCAAGCATGCCAGCACCCGCCCGGGGGTATATCGCATGTTTGACGAGCAGGGTGAACTGCTTTACGTTGGCAAAGCCAAGAACCTGAAGAAACGGATCGGTTCCTATTTCAGGGCTTCGGGACTCGACAGTAAAACCATGCTGCTTGTGTCCAAAATTAACAGCATCGAAACCACCATCACCAATACCGAAACCGAAGCACTGATTCTCGAACAGACCCTGATCAAGGAAAAGCGTCCGCCGTTTAACATCCTGTTGCGTGATGACAAATCCTACCCTTTTATCTATCTCTCCTCGGAAGACAGATTTCCACGTCTGGCCATTCACCGGGGTGCCAAGAAAAAGAAGGGACGTTATTTCGGACCTTATCCGGGAGCCGGTTCTGTGCGTGAAAGTCTCAATCTGCTGGAGAAGGTTTTCAATGTGCGACAGTGTGAAGATTCCTTTTTCCGCAATCGCAGTCGTGCCTGTCTGCAGTATCAGATCAAGCGCTGTTCCGGTCCCTGTGTCGGCCTGGTCAGCGAAGCCGATTATGCTGAAGATGTTCGCCACTCGGTGATGTTTCTGGAAGGCAAAAACAATCAGATCACCGAAGAGCTGCAGGCAAAAATGGAAAAGCTTTCGGCACAGCAAGAGTTTGAAAAGGCAGCGCAGGTGCGCGATCAAATTCGTGATTTGCGGGTGGTGCAGGAGCGTCAGTACATGGCGGGGGAGGACGGTGATGTCGATGTCATCGCCATGTGTGCCGATGCTGGGGTGGTCTCCATCCACGTGATTTTCATTCGTGATGGCCGCGTGCTTGGCAATAAAAACTATTACCCGAAATTCGTACTGGAAAACACACCGGCCGACATCCTGTATGCCTTTATTGCGCAGTTTTATATTCAGGAGCAGGGCATGCACAGCATTCCGCGCGAAATCATCCTCAGTCATGAGGCCGAGGATCCGCAGGGACTGGAAGCAGCACTGGAATATTGCGCCCAGCATAAAGTGAGCCTGAAGACCCGGGTGCGTCAGCACCGCCAGCAATGGCTGCAACTGGCACAGACCAATGCCCAGCATGGGCTGATGAGCAAGCTCAACAGCAAACAGAGCATGGAAACCCGTTTTCTGGCACTGCAGGAAGCGCTGGGCAGCGATAAACTGCCAACCCGCCTGGAGTGTTTTGACATCAGCCACAGTGCCGGCGAAGCCACGGTCGCCTCCTGTGTGGTCTTCGACCAGAACGGTCCGCTGAAGAGTGACTACCGGCGCTTTAATATTGAGAACATCACGCCGGGTGACGATTATGCCGCCATGGAACAGGCCCTGAAACGTCGCTACACACGTCTGCTCAAAGGCGAGGCCAGACTGCCGGATATTCTGCTGATTGATGGTGGCAAGGGGCAGCTGACGCAGGCAGAATCGGTATTAAAAGCGCTGGCAGTGGAAGGCGTTCAGCTCATTGGTATCGCCAAAGGCATCAGCCGCAAAGCCGGGCAGGAGACCCTGTATTTCGGTGGTTCTCGCAAAGAACTGGTGCTGGAAGCCGAATCGCCAGCCCTGCATCTGTTACAACAGATACGTGATGAGGCGCATCGCTTTGCCATAACCGCGCATCGTCAGCGCCGCGGCAAAAAACGCACACAATCCTTTCTTGATGAAATTCCCGGCATCGGGCCGAAAAAGCGGCGCGAGCTCATTCATTATTTTGGCGGTCAGCAGGAGATCAAACGTGCCAGTATCGAAGAGCTGCAAAAAGTCCCCGGCATCAGCCGCCATATTGCCGAATCCCTCTATGATGCCATTCATGGTTAGTTGTTCTGGATCATAGCTTACTGATAGTTGCCAGCGGCATGCTGGTGTAGAATGAAGCCATGACTGTCGCAACCTTTTTCACTGTCCTGCGGGTACTGGCCATTCCAGTCTTTATTGCCGTCTATTATTCAGGCATTCCCGGAGCACACCTGATCGCCTCAGGTATTTTTATTCTGGCCTGCATCACTGACTGGCTGGATGGTTATCTGGCTCGCAAACTCAACCAGAGCACCAAATTCGGCGCCTTTCTGGATCCGGTGGCGGACAAACTACTGGTCACTGTCTCACTGGTGATGCTGGCCGCCAACTACACCAGCCCGTGGTTTGTGGCACCGGCAGCCATCATGGTGGCGCGGGAGATTCTGATTTCTGCACTCAGAGAGTGGATGAGTGCCCAGCAACTGCGTGACAAGGTGGCCGTGGGCTATATCGGCAAGGTCAAAACCACCGCGCAGATGATTGCTATTATTCTCCTGCTGGCAGCATCGCCGGATTCGGTCAATCTGCTGCTGATCGGTGGCTATGTGCTGATCTACATCGCCGCCATCCTCACGCTGTGGTCGATGTTTGCCTACCTGCGGAACGCCTGGCCCTCGCTGCGGCGTGACCTGAAGCGCAAAGCCTCCAATCCCTGAACAGTCAGGGTAGTCATCCTGATTCTGGGCGTGTCTCAGATTAAACATGCCAGTTTGATGGCTATGACGCTAATTCTGCGACACGCCAAAAAGCGTACGTCCATGTACAGGCTCGGCTGGTGAC
>CAZKJY010000058.1:0-8576 GCA_964553165.1 uncultured Enterobacteriaceae bacterium | reverse complement strand
TACGCGGGAATGTTATCGCGAGAACAGGGAAAAGCGGGTGGCCTATCTGTCGCTGGAATTCCTGATGGGCCGAGCGCTCACCAATGCCATTTTGAATCTTGGCCTGGAAAAAGAAATGACACAGGCAATTAGCAGCTTCGGTTGTGCGCTGGAGGAAGTTGTTGAGCAGGAACGTGATGCCGGTCTAGGTAATGGCGGATTGGGCAGGCTGGCAGCCTGCTTCATGGACAGCTGTGCCAGTCTGCAGTATCCGGTCACAGGGTATGGCATTCGTTATGACTACGGTATTTTCCATCAGAAAATCCGTGACGGCTATCAGCTGGAGGTACCGGATCACTGGCTTGAAGGTGGCAGTCCCTGGGAGTTCATCTCGCTGGAAAATACCCGGCTGGTCAAATTCGGAGGTTATACCGAACAGTTTCGGGATGAACAGGGACGCCTGCAGGTCAAATGGCTGAGTGATGCCGATGTGCTTGCTGTGCCCCATGACATCCCGGTGCCTGGCTATCGCAATGAAACGGTTAATACGCTGCGTTTGTGGAAGGCAGATACCAGCGACAAGCTCAGTCTGCAGGAATTCAATTCCGGAGATCATCAGGTAGCCCTGTCCAGTCAGAATAATGCGGCACAGATATCGATGGTGCTGTATCCCAATGATGTCAGTGTCAGTGGCAAAGTGCTGCGCCTGAGGCAGCAATATTTTCTGTCATCAGCCAGCCTGCAGGATGTCATTGCGCGCTGGCGGCTGAATTTTGGCAACAGCTTTGACGGCTTTGAGGACTATAACTGTTTCCAGTTGAATGATACCCATCCTGCTGTTGCCGTGGCTGAACTGATGCGGCTGCTGATTGATGTTTATCACCTCGACTGGGATAAAGCCTGGTCCATCACCACCAGATCCATGGCCTATACCAATCATACCCTGCTGCCGGAGGCGCTGGAGAAATGGCCGGTCTCCCTGTTCAGGGAACTGTTGCCGCGACTGCTGGAGATTATCTATGAAATCAATTTCCGCTTCCTGCAGCAGGTTGAAAAGGCCTGGCCAGGCGATGTTGGAAAGCTGCGTGCGATGTCGATCATTGAAGAAGGTGATGACCCACAGATCCGTATGGCCTACCTGGCAATCGTCGGCAGCTTTTCCGTCAATGGTGTGGCAGCCCTGCACACCCAGTTGCTGAAGGATGGACTGTTCAGGGATTTTTATGCCCTGTGGCCGACAAAATTCAATAACAAAACCAACGGCGTCACCCCGAGGCGCTGGCTGGCATTCTGCAATCCCTCGCTTGCCAGGCTGCTGAACAATACCATTGGCGAAGAGTGGGTTCGCAATCTTGACGAGTTGAAAAAGCTTGAGGCATTCGTGGAAGACAAGTCATTCAGAAAGCAATGGCGGCGGGGTAAAACCCTGAATAAAAAAGCCCTGGCGGAGCTGGTGATGAAACGCACTGGCATAGAATTTGACCCTGCCATGATGTTCGATGTGCAGGTCAAACGAATTCATGAATACAAGCGGCAGTTGCTGAATGTGCTGCACGTTATTCATCTGTACGACAGAATCCTGCGCGGGGATACCCTGGACATGGTTCCGCGCTGTGTTCTGATTGGCGGTAAGGCGGCACCGGGCTACGCGGTTGCCAAATTAATCATCAAACTGGTGAACAGCGTTGCCAGTGTAGTAAATGCAGATGAACGGGCAAAACCCTATCTGAGAGTGGTTTTTCTGCCCAATTACCAGGTGACGGCCATGGAAATCATCTGTCCTGGAACTGATCTGTCCGAGCAGATTTCAACGGCTGGAAAGGAAGCTTCCGGTACCGGCAACATGAAATTCATGATGAACGGAGCAGTCACGATTGGCACCCTGGATGGTGCCAATATTGAAATTCGGGATGCGGTCGGTGCGGAGAATTTCTTCCTGTTTGGATTGAAGGCCGAAGAAGTTGTGGCAGCCAGAAAGGACTATCATCCGAGTTCAATCATTGCCAACGATGCGGATTTCAGCCGGGTCATGGAATTACTGGAGACAGACTTTTTCTGTCGGGAGAATCCGGGATTGTTTTCACCACTAAGCGAGAGCATTCGTAATCCACATGATCAGTGGCTGACAGCCGCAGATTTCCGGTCTTATATTGATGCCCAGAAAGAGGCGGCAAGCACCTATGCCGACCAGGAAGCATGGACAAGTATGAGCATACGCAATACTGCCCGGTCGGGCTTTTTTTCCAGCGACAGAACCATCAAAGAATATGCCAGTGAAATCTGGCAGTTGAACAAAGGCAAAAAACCTGTCAGAAAACAGACTGACAAGCTGAGTGTATAACATGCTAGATAATGGTCCGCGTTACGTCAGTAAACTAACCCGCAATACCTACGCGATAATTCTGGCAGGAGGCAGAGGCAGCCGTCTGTATGAATTAACCGAGTGGCGTGCCAAGCCTGCTGTTTATTTCGGCGGTAAATTCCGCATCATTGATTTTCCCCTGTCCAACTGTATTAATTCCGGCATCCGCCGGGTCGGGGTGGTCACGCAATACAAGGCGCATTCCCTGATCAAGCACCTGGTACGGGGTTGGGGCCATTTTAAAAAGGAGCTTGGCGAAGGCGTTGAAATTCTGCCGGCATCCCAGCGTTATTCCGATAACTGGTATCAGGGCACAGCTGATGCGGTGTTTCAGAACATCGACATCATCCGCGGTGAGATCCCTGCCAATGTCATTATTCTTTCCGGGGACCATGTATACCGCCAGGACTATGGCGAAATGCTGGCCTACCATAACGATAACAAGGCTGACATGACAGTGTCCTGTTTTCAGGTGCCGGTGGAAGAAGCCGCCAACACTTTCGGGGTCATAGAGGTTGATGACAATTACCGGATCATTGGCTTTGAGGAAAAACCTAAAAAACCCAAACCGATACCGGGCGATCCCAAGATGTGTCTGGCGTCCATGGGCAACTACGTATTCAACACAGACTTTTTGTTCGAACAGCTGAATAAGGACAGTGAAAACCTGAAATCGGATCACGACTTCGGCAAGAATATTATCCCATCGATCATCAAGGACTATACGGTATACGCCTACCGCTTCGCAGACCCGTCCAAGGACAGCAAGGCATACTGGAAGGATGTTGGAACCCTGGATGCCTTCTGGCATGCCAACATCGAACTGGCAATGCCAATTCCGCCCCTGAATCTTTATGATCCGCGCTGGCCGATCTGGACTTTTCAGGAACAGATGCCGCCAGCCAAGTTTGTGTTCAATGATGATGAAAGAAGGGGTTATGCGGTTGACTCTCTGGTCGCCGGGGGCTGCATTATTTCAGGAGCCAAAATCAACAAGTCGATCATGTTTTCCAATTGCCGGGTGAACTCCTACTCCGATATCAGTGAGTCGGTAATTTTTCCGGATGTGACCATCGGCAGAGAATGCAAAATACACAAGGCGATTATTGATCGCGGGGTAAGAATTCCGCCGGACTTTGTAATCGGCTATGATCACAAGAAGGACCGGGAAAGAGGTTTTCGGGTCACGGAAGGTGGGGTAACGCTGGTGACAAGATCGATGTTGGGCCAAACTGTCGGGGGCTTGCTGGACTAGACCCTTGCTGGTTCAGATTCCCGGATGAGTATGCGTATTGTCATGGCAGCAGCCGAAAACGGAGCCTTTGCCGGCGGCAAGGTCGGCGGCGTTGGCGACGTCATCAGGGAGGCTCCGCTGGCACTGGCAGAACTCGGACATCAGGTGACGGTAGTCATGCCCGGTTATCAGGCTTTTTCCAGACTGCCCGAGGCAAAGGAAATCAATTCAGTGACGGTGGAATTTGCAGGCGCACTGGAAACCGTTACCCTGCACACTGTCGAGTTCAGGAAACAGCATCCCAACCTGCAGTATATTGTGCTTGAACATCCGCTGTTCGGTGCCTGTGGCAGTGGCAGTATTTACTGTCACGATGTCTGGGAACCCTTCGCGACCGATGCCACAAAATTCGCTCTTTTCTGTCAGTCATTCTGTTACTGCCTGCTCACGGGTGCTATCGAAAAAGCGGATGTCCTGCACCTGCATGACTGGCATATGGCCCTGATACTCTTACTACTGCAGCAGGTTCCTGCCTATAAACCTTTGCGTGACATCAAAACGGTCTTCAGCATTCACAATCTGTCCATTCAGGGTGTCCGGCCTTTTGCCGGTAATCCTTCCTCCCTGCAAAGCTGGTTCCCTGGCCTCCAATTCAACCCCGGCAAAATCGAGGATCGTTCGGCCCTGGACTGTATCAACCTGATGCGCACCGCGATAAATTTAAGTGACAGAGTCCATGTGGTCTCACCAAGCTATGCCCGGGAAATACTCCAGCCCAGTCACGCTGAACTGGGCTTTATCGGTGGCGAAGGACTGGAAAAAGATTTGCTCCAGGCTGACAGGAAAAAACGTCTGTTCGGCATTCTCAACGGGTGCAACTATCCACAAAAAACAGTCAGGACCGCGGGTAAAAAGCAGTTCATACAGGCAGCCTTCAAGGCACTGGATACCTGGGTCAGCGATCACCGGCAGATTAATAGTGCCCATTATCATGCCTTAAAAAAACTGACTCAGCTGAATAAAAGCCGTCAGGCGCCTTCCTGTATTGTGACTTCGATAGGACGTCTTACCAGTCAGAAAGTCAGTCTTCTGCTGAGTAAAACAGATGAACAGCACAGCGTACTGGACAGACTCCTGCTCAGACTGGAGGGTGGCCTGTTTATCTGTCTTCGCAGTGGGGATCCACAGTATGAAAATTTCATGTCCGACATGATGCGTAAACATGACAATTTCATCTTCCTGCAGGGCTACTCGGAACCGCTGGCTGAGGTGCTCTGCAGCTACTGTGATCTATTCCTTATGCCAAGCTCTTTTGAACCCTGCGGGATCAGTCAGATGTTGGCGATGCGTGCCGGAAAGCCCTGCCTGGTTCATGCAGTCGGTGGACTGGCTGATACGGTCATTCACCAGGTCAATGGTTTTTCTTTCAAGGGCAAGACAATACAGGCCCAATGCCGGAACTTGCTGAAAGTCTTTGATGAGGCCCTGTCCATGCATGAAAACAGACCAGCTGCCTGGCAGAAAATTTCTGCTTCTGCAGCCAAGGCGAGATTCAGCTGGAAGGAAAGCCTGAGGGCGTATGTTGAGAAACTCTACGCTTAGAGCGAACGGAGTTTCTGGTGGTTCATGCTTAGCCACTGCAGCGCAATGATGCTCATGGCATTGTTTATCTGACCTGCCTGCAACGCGGCGTCAGCCTCTGGTCTATCCAGGACCAGACTGCGGATATTTTCATTTTCATTTTCCTGACCGTGAATCCCCGCCTGAAAATTTTCCAGATCAGCCAGGGCGCAGAACAGTAAGATTTTTTCACTGCTGCTGCCTGGGCTGGGATAGTACTCATGAATCCGAAGCAGTTTAGTCAGGGTAATGCCTGCTTCCTCCTGTGCTTCCCGCAAAACCAGTTGTTCTGCAGGTTCATCGTTTTCCTGCAAGCCGGCAACCAGTTCGAGTGCCCAGGGACCCGTCTTTCCGTCTTCGATGCAACCAACCCTGAACTGTTCAATCATCAAGACTTTGTCGAGTGCCGGATCATAGATGAGGACGCCAGCGCCTGAACGGTGGTGGACCAGCTCCCGTTCAAAGGGATGACTCCAGCCTCCTTCAAAAAGCTGGCAACGCAATTGCAGTCGCTCTACACGGATAAATCCAGCATGAGTGGTTTTCCTGTCAAGGATGCGGACATCATCTGATCCGAAAGGCTGTTTGATAATCATTTCTGTCATGGCGGCAACTCATTCGGGGAGGTGGATAAACTCATTTCTGTCCCCCGGGATCTCGGGATAGCGGCGTGAACGCCAGTCTGATTTTGCCTGTTCAATGCGGGCCTTGCTGAAAGCGACAAAATTCCAGTCAATGTAAGGAGCTACTGGCCAGGGTTCACCACCCAGGATCAGGAATCGGGTTCCCTGGCTGGCCTGCAGAACATCCTCAGCATCCAGCAGGGCAAATTCACCAGGCAGGACGTTTTCCTTCCCCAGCGTCATGTCACCGCTGAGCACATAGAGCAATGCTTCCTGGCCTTTACCCGGATGAGGCAGTGTCGTGTTCTGGTGGCAGGTGATATCCGCAAAGAACATCGGCAGATAGGCAGGGACTGGTGAACTCAGGCCATAGGCTGAGCCGGCAATCAATCGGATAGTACAGGCATCATTCACTGTGCTGGGGATACCTCCGGTTTTGAGATGCAGGAAATAGGGTGCAATTTCATTCTGCGCTTCGGGCAGGGCCACCCAGCATTGCATGCCAAAAAGGCGATGGTCTTTTTCAGTCATCGCACTGATCTGACGTTCCGAGTGTACGATGCCTTTACCGGCTGTCATCCAGTTCAGCTCACCGGGTCTGATGGTGACGACATTCCCCAGGCTGTCCTGATGCAAGAGGGCGCCTTCAAACAGATAGGTCAGCGTGGAAAGTCCAATATGGGGGTGTGGCGGTACATCCAGACCGCTACCAGCCGGAAAATGCCAGGGCCCCATCATATCGATAAAAATGAAGGGACCAACCATCCGTCTGTGTGCACGGGGTAACACCCGGATGATCGCATGGCCATTGAGTCTGGCGCTTCTTGTCTCAAACTTGCTTGCCATAACTTATTGATTATTAAAAGATTTTTAAAAAAGTCCCGCTGTCTTAATCCGGCCCTGCGTAAGCTCACAGTGTAGTGTGATTCAGCCTTAATAAAAAGCAGCTATTTAGTGACTTAAGATCAAGCCTTAATAAATCACCTAAAAAAACTTTAAAAAATCATTGATTTTTTTGATTATTTTAATTTAATGTTGCCGCCATGGCACTCAAGAACGATTTATACATCAATGTTGAACCCTACAGCGAAGTCCTGGGGGGACTCAGTTTTGTCCTTTCCATCAGCAACGGGGTCGTAAAATTACTGGGTCATACCGGCACCGGAAAAACTGCGCTGTGTATTGAACTGCTCGGCGAACTCAAAAAAGAGAAGATCGAATTCGTCCACTTTCCGGATGCCCCGGACAGTTTTAGCGATGTTGAGAAGGCAATTAAGGAAAAGCTGAAACTTCAGGTTAAAGCCGAAGGCGACAAGGAATCCTTTATTCAGGCCCTGACAGCACACATCATCAAAAAGTCCTTTGATGAACAGAAACTGGTACTGATTTTTGATGATGTTGAAAACCTCAACAAGGAACTGCTGGCAGAACTGACAGCCTTCCGGCATATCCATCTGAATGATCAGGGCCTGGTCAGTATTGTGCTCAGTGGCACACCAGCAATGGAATCCAATATCAAGGCTGCTGCGTCTTCCCTGGTTTCCGATCTGCTGGTGAGCTACACGCTGGAGCCGATGAACAAGGAACAATTGGCAGTATTCTGTGAAGCCTACCTCGAAGAGATAAAAATGAAGGCAAATCTGACTGATGAGAATATCAGTCAGTTGCTGGAAATCACCGAAGGATTACCCGGGACGATTCCGGAAATGATCCCCGAGATTCTGGATCAGGACTCCTCCAAGCTATATGTACGCAAGAAACGCCAAAAAGAACTTGTTAAAAAGGCTACCAAAACGCTGACACATGAGTTTGTCGACCCCTTTGCGGATGAAGAAACACAGAAGCAGGTGGTAAAACGCTGGAAATGGCCAGTGGGTCCGGCGTTTATTGCGGCCGGTATCAGTGTCGGCGTCTTTTTTGTCTATGCCGCTTATGTGTTTCTGCCGGAAGATATTATCCCGGCGACGGTTTCATACTTTGGAGACCAGGTGGATGATGCAGTTGTTGCGGTGGGCGACGCGCCTGAGATTGCCCCAGCAGTTGTGGAAGTGCCGTCACCCTTGCCCGAGGCGGAAACCGCTGACCAGCTGCAACTTGCAGAAGTCGCACCAGAACAGCTCGCAGTGCCGGAGCCGCAAACAGATGTACCGGACGAACAGACACCTGAAAACGAGCTGCTGGCAGAAACTGAGATTGCCGAGCCAGCCGAGGATGAAGTCTTTGTCTCTGAGCCTGAGATAGAAACGCCAGCTGAAGCCTCGCCTGCACCGCAGGTAGCTGAAGTATCCGGGACTGAAGCACCCGAACCTGAGACTGCTCCCGTGCAGGCTGTCGCCGGAGATGAAGTGGAGGCAGCCATTCAGCAATGGCTGGCAGCCTGGTCTGCACAGGATACGACGGCCTATTTCGACGCCTACCATGAAGCGTTCGAACCGCAGTCATTCTCATCCCAGGCTGCCTGGCGCAATCAGCGACAGCGAAATATCCAGCGCCCCGGATCAATTGCAATCAGCTATGACGATTATATGGTCCTCAGTCGCAGTGTAGACAGTACCATGGTGACCCTGGAGATGGAGTATCGGTCACCTACCTATGCTGACCGGACAGTTAAATTACTGGGATTGATTCGCGATCCCCAGTCTGGCTGGAAGATTATTCACGAAGAAAACCTGCAGGTGCAGAGGCTGCCTGTGAACCGGCCCGCTTCAGAGCAGGTCCCCGATCGGCTGCAGGTGATTCTTTCACCACAGTTACTAAG
>CAZKJY010000057.1:0-8660 GCA_964553165.1 uncultured Enterobacteriaceae bacterium | reverse complement strand
AGTCAAACCTGCAAAATGATGGTCGCCGTTCCAATTCTGTCTGGAAAGCGGTCATTAATCCGGCTCATCCGATCGCCAAATTTTCCACCGGTAATTTGGATACCCTGACGGCTCAGGATGGCATCAGTCTGCGCCAGGCATTGCTGGATCATTACGCGGCAAATTATTCCGCCAATCAGATGACTGTCGCCATTTTAGGCCGTGAATCCCTGGATGCTCTCGAAAACCTGGCAAGGGAAAAATTTAGCGCAGTTCCTGACCGCAACCTGCGTGCGCCACAGACCGATGAACCGCTGTTTCTGGATAATCAGCTTCCGGCCCTGCTAGAGTATCAGCCCATCCGCGACAATCGCAGTGTCTCCTTCACCTTTCCCTTTCCTGTTGTCATTGACCGCTACAGGGAAAAACCGACTGCCTATCTGGGAAATCTGCTTGGTCATGAAGGGGAAGGGAGTCTGCTCGCGCTTTTACGAGACCTGGGCTGGGCGAACGGCCTGAGTGCCGGCGGAGGCCTTTCCTATGAGGACAATGCAACATTCTCGGTGAATATTTCGCTGACGGAAGCAGGGCAGGCGCATCTGGATGACATCAGTAACTACCTGTTCCAGACCATTGAGCTGGTCCGACAGGAAGGCCTGCAAGCCTGGCTGTATGAAGAGCAGCAACTGATGGCAAATCTCGGCTTTACCTTTCAGGAGCCAGGCTCGGCGATCAGTACTGTCAGTTCCCTCAGCAGGCGCATGCAGGAATATCCGCTGGAGGAAATCATGACAGCGCCCTATGCCTTTGAAAGCTTCAATCCCGATTTTCTGAACATGGTGCTGGCTGCCCTGAGGCCGGACAATGTGCTGGTGACCTACACTTCCCAGGAGGTCACGACCTCCCAGACCGACCCCTGGTACGGGGCAGCTTACGATTATCAGTCCCTGCCCGAATCGCGCATTGCGCAGTGGCAGCCGGCGTCGATTGATCCGGCATTGTCGATCCCCGAACCGAATCCCTTCCTGCCGGATGACATTACCCTGAAGGCTTCACAGTTTCGGGATATCAATGACCTCAGTCTGCAGGAAATTGTCAGCAAGCCGGAACTGGTACTGAACGAGGATGGCATCAGGCTCTGGGTACAGGAGGATGATATTTTTGCACAACCCCGGGCTAATTTTTTCCTGTATGCAATGACCCCGCTCTTCAGTGAGTCGCTGGAGTCCTCGATTCTGTCGAGTCTTGCTGTCAGTCTGCTCAATGACAAACTCAATGAATATGAATATCCGGCCAACCTGGCGGGTGTTTTCTATCAGCTGTCCCGTCGTTCAAGAGGCTTTACCCTGAGTCTTGGCGGATACAATGACAGACAGGCCGTGTTGCTGGAGGAAGTCCTGCAAACCCTGCAGGCGGCGGATTTTGCAGAGGAGCGTTTTGCCATTATCCGTAACGAAATGATGCGGGCGCTGGAAAATGCACGTTTCCAGAATCCCTATGTGCGTGCTTACGGTGAAGTCCAGAATCTGTTGAGTGATCCGTACTGGTCGGATGAAGAGCGTCTGGCCATGCTGGCAACAGTCAGTTTCCAGCAGGTGCTGGATTTTGTGCCCAGGATGTTGCGTGATCTGCGCATCGATGCCCTCTATCACGGCAATGTTACCCGCGAAGATGCGCTGACCCTGATCAGTGAAGTCAGACAATATCTGCAGACCTCGGCGGAACGTGAGCTACCCCCTTTCGGCACGGTACTGAAGATGCCGGATCAGCAACGCGTGGTCCTGGAACTGGAAGTTCCCCACGACGATTCGGCGCTGGTGGTGTATCTGCAGGCCCCCGATGATTCCCTGCAGTCCCGCGCACTGCTATCCGTATTGGGGACCATGATACGCGCGCCTTTTTTTGATGAGTTGCGTACGGAAAATCAGCTTGGCTATATCGTCAATGCCGGATCAATGTCACTCATGGATGTCAGCGGACTGGTCATGTATGTGCAATCACCCGTTGCAGATCCGCTGATGCTGGAAACCTACGTAAATGATTTTATCGCCAGTTATGCGCTCACCCTGGACAGCATGCCGGAAGATGAATTTGCCGCCATCAAGTCCGGTCTGCTCAACAGTCTGCTGGAAAAGCCCCAGCGGATGGGGAGCCTCAGTGCTCGATACTGGAATGACATTCTGGAGCAGGATCTGGGGAATGACAGTCTGCTTGAACTGGCAGCAGCTGTGCAACAGGTCAGTCTGCAGGCCGTCAGGAATTACTATCAGACCCATGTCAGCGCAACAGGAAGAGGGCGGCTGGTTTCCAGAAGTTTTGGTAATGTCCACCAGGCGGCTTATCAGCAGGCGCGGGAAAACCTTGCGCCGGAAACCATTGTGTTGGATGAAAATGCGCAGAGTTACCGCAACTTCAAGGCAGGCCAGGAAGTCTATCAGTATTCTGGTGCAGCCAACTGATTGGCTGCTTCTATAAAAGCATACTCATTTTTCAGCCTTTGCAGGTCTGCATAGGTGAGGGAACCCAGACCGTTATCACGCAGCAGATGAATCAGCCTGAGCGTACGAAAAGCGTCAAACCAGTCATGTAGATGCTTCAGAAAGCGTTCAGGGGTAGTGCCATGCCTGCGGGCATGCGCAACGGCCTTTTCCAGTCCCAATTCCTCCAGACAAAACACTAGCCGTTCATCATCGAACAGGTCCTGCCATTTGCCAGGTCGTGACAGGGAGGGCAACAACTGCAGACAGTGTTTAAGTGCAGTGAAACAACGTGGATGATAATACGGGTAGTCTGTTGGCCTGGTGTCCGACTGACTGAATCGGGAAACAGCGGCACCGGTTCCGAAAGGAGCACGTTGCGAAGCACGCCCGGACAGCCTTAGCGGCATTGATTGCAGAAGCTGGATGTTCCCCAGTTTGGCCAGTTTGTTGAGCAGGTAAAAATCCTCCCCACCACTGCGCTTTGGAAACCCCCGTGCCATTGCATAATGATGATGATTGATGAGCAGTGTGCTGCCGATGGTATAAAAGGCATAGGGAGAATTCGCCCAGCGCAGTCCCGCCAGATAGTAATGCAGACCATAGTCATAGGCCTGCAGGCCCTGCTGCAGAAGAGGATCTGGGTTTGGTGCATGACGGAATGGATAGATGGCCGCTGCAGCTGACGTTTCCGGTTCTATCTGAAAATAATCCCCAGGCAGACCCACGTCAGCATCAGTATTGTGAATCCATCGGCTTTGCACCCTGCCAGCAGCTATCAGCCTGCAGGCCAGATCACAGGCGATTTTTCGCGCCAGGCCCACACCCTGTTTCGCCGGCAGTCCATAGTGTTCTAGCAGTAGCAGATCAGAGCCAGACTGATTGAGACGCAGCAGGGAAGCCTGCGGATTCAGGCTGCGGCACTCAGAATACCGTTGGCGCAGTGTAGTGGCCAGCTGTCGGGTTCTTTTTTCTGCTTCAAGAGCGGCAGGGGTAGGGGTATCCGGACTGTTGCAGACCAGAATGCATAACAGCCCTGCTTCCTGAACCAGCCGTTCAATCAGGTCAGGTAACAGCTCGGCTTCATCATAGGCCGGAATACAGATGACCTGCTGCCATTCCCCATCCAGTTTTTCTGTCAGGGAAAGCGCGGGTTCAGCATAGTTAAGCAGGTATTTTTCAACCGGAGTCATGACAATCAGGCAGGCATCCGGCTGACAGGACTAATGCAGGGCTGCTCGTACGGGCAGCCGAGTGATGATATCGGCCTCTATCGTCAGCAATTCCTGCAAACGGTCCGGTATACGTTCAGGCGGACAGAGTTGCCTGGCCAGATCCAGGAAGAGCACATAATGCCTGCTCTCGGATTCAGTGATGTGTGTGTAAAACTGTTTCAGCTCTCCTTCTGGCAGCGCCTCAGCAATCAGACCAAAGCGCTCTGCACCACGAGCCTCGATAATACTGGCGATCAGCAGGCGATCCATCAGGTAGGCTTCCTTGCCTCGGCTCATGGCCTGCTGAAACTGATTCACGTATTCATCGCGTCTGTCAGGAGTCGCCTGGAGACCCTTCTGCATCATAATTTCCATCACGTCACGAAAGTGGGCCAGTTCTTCGATGGCCAGACTCAACATGGCCTTCAGCAGGAGAGGTTTGTCCGGATAATGGGAAATGATCGACATCGCCATACCGGAAGCCTTTTTTTCACAGGAGGCATGATCCGGCAGAAACTGATCAAAATTGGTGATGACGCAGTCCAGCCAGTTCTGGGAAGACGCGACACCCAGCTGAAAATCCATGCGTCGGATCAGGCGATTTGTGGATTGGGGATATGCGCAAAATTCTGCAACAGGGCTTTCCAGCTTTTGCGCTGCTGTTCAAGCCGGATTTTCAAATCCTGGTAATGCTGTTGCAAATGTTCCATATCAAACTCATGCAGCTTGTCATGCAGTTCTCTGGACTTGCTTTCAACCCATTGCTGTCTGACCTCAGCCCAGTGGTTCAGTGTCTGCATCAGGCTTTGGTATTCCGTCTCCAGCTGCCGTCGCCATTTGACCGGATCAAGCAGTTCTTCACATTTGGCCAGTGCACTCTGGTACTGGACTTCCAGACGGGTACGTTCCTGACGCCAGGAAGAACAGGCGCGCAGATTCGAGGTCAGTTTTACCCATGAACAGGCTTTGATTAACCATTTCGTGGGGTCATAGTGGTACCACTTGATACCATTGCGGTAATCCCAGGCAAAAGTATGGTGATAGTTGTGGTAGCCCTCGCCAAAAGTGAGCAGGGCAATAAAGCCATTATCACGTGCTGTCTGCCTGGGATCGTAATTGCGACTGCCCCAGATGTGTGCCGCTGAGTTGATCAGGTACGTGAAATGCTGGCTCAGGACCAGACGCAAAAAGCCCAGCAGTAACAGGCTGCCCCAGATATCGCCATGAATAAAGCCGATCAGCAGCGGCAGACCAAGGTTCATTAACAGGGTCAGGGGGACGTAGTATTTCTTTTGCCAGATCAGGACGGGGTCTTTAAACAGATCACCTACATTGGATAAATCCTCTTTGGTGCTTTCGTAGCGGCGGATCATCCAGCCGAAGTGCGAATACCAGAATCCCAGTCCTGCGGAATAGGGATCTTTCTCATTATCATCGACATGCAGGTGATGACGGCGATGGTCGGCAGCCCAGACCAGACAGTTATTCTGCAGGGCACAGGCGCCGCCCAAGGCAAAGATGACTTTCAGTATCGGGTGGGCCTGATAGGCCTTGTGGGACCACAGGCGATGGTAGCCGGCCGTGATGGACATTTCACAGAAGCTGATAAGAATCAGGAACCAGACCCATTCAAACAGGTCATAGCCATGTGTAATGCCATACCAGGGTACCAGCGTCACTGCCACCAGTGGCGGAATGCCCAGAACGAGGAGGTTTAACCAGATGATGGGTGGTTTTTTGGAACTTGACTGCATTATGATCTCTATGTTTTTTATTGGTCTGAGACAGAATTATCAAACAAAATCGGCCCCGGGTAAAACCTCAATGGCCACTACAGGGAACCGGCATGCAAGACAAACTCATCGAGCTGCAAAGCAAACTCAGCTTCCAGGAACTGAGCATTTCCGAACTGAATGAGGCACTGATCAGTCAGCAGCAGCAAATTGACAGACTCAGGCTGCAGCTCCAGATACTTCAGGAACGCCTGGAAGGGCTCGAAGAGGCTGAACCGCTACAGCAAGAGGAAAAACCGCCCCATTATTGAAAGCAGCCAGTCTTTGTCAGACGCATCTTCAGTTTACCTTGCTGACGTCTTCTGCCTGTAAACCCTTGTCCCCCTGGGTGACGGCAAATTCCACTTTCTGGCCCTGCTGCAATATACGATTGCCACGACCCTCAATGGAACGGAAATGCACAAAGATGTCTTCGCCATTTTCACGGGTCACAAAACCATAGCCCTTGCTGGCACTGAACCATTTGACGGAACCCACTTCCTTGGGGCCACTGCTTTTATTCTTTTTGCTGCGACCTTTGCGTTTCTTTCCGGTATTTTCACTCTCCGGGAGGATGACCCAGTAAGTTGTCAGACATCCGCTTATCAGGGCGATACAAAAATAGGCCACTGGAGCCGGAAAAAGGCTGGCAAAACTAAGCAGGGTAGCCAGCAGGCTCAGCACGGCCGCAACTATCAGCGATGCAATAAAAATTTTGGTATTCATGTAGTATTGTTTCTCTTATTCTGAAAAAAAGTGTTGATTTAACAACAGTTTTCGGTCAATTGTTGTTCTGTTAGCCAGACCGAACAGCGCAAGGATAATAACATTATTCCTTAAAATGATTAAAGTTCCCCTGCCCGTGACGGTTGATAAATCATGCGGATTTCCACTGCCCGGGATCGATGCAAAGACACACACAGATCAGGTCCGGCGTGCTAGAATTGCGCGCCATTGCAGGCGGATCAGTTAAGCTAAAGGAGCCAGGTGCATGCCAAAGGCAAGTGAATTAAAACGGGGGATGGTCGTCGTCATTAACGGCGCACCGCATGTCGTCAAGCAGCTTGAGTCCAAGAGCCCTTCTTCACGGGGGGCTGTCACGCTGTATAAAGTCCGCTTCAACAATCTGTTGACCCTACAGAAGCTTGATGAATCCTTCAAAGGGGATGACTGGCTGGATGAGGCAGACTGTATCCGCACGCCAATTCAGTTCTCCTATCAAAGCGAAGGGCAGTATTTCTTTATGAACTCGGAAGATTTCACCCAGTATGAAGTCGCAGCGGATGATCTGGAAGAACTCATTCCCTTCATTACCGATGGTCTTGAAGGCATGATAGGCCTGCTGCAGGACGATCAGCTACTGAGTATCGAACTGCCGCAATCAGTGGAACTGGAGATCATTGATACGCCACCGCCCATCAAGGGTTCCAGTGCAGCTGCCCGTACCAAGACCGCCAGACTGAGTACCGGGCTGGAGGTTCAGGTGCCGGAGTATCTGGAGCAGGGTGAGTTTATAAAAGTTAATACAATCACCGGCAAATTCATGTCCCGCGCCTGAGCTGCTGCGCTTGCCAATACTTCGTTAAAAGTCATTTTTGGCTCAGTCACTTACTACTGATGTAAGTTCCTTCTCCAAAAATGACTTTTGCCTCGTCTAGACAACGTTCATTTGAAGAAGAATAGTTAGAATCATTCTTCTTCGCTTATGCATGCTTGCCAGGCCTTGCAGCGCATATTGTTCTGTTGTTTTCTTTAGCTTGCGTTGTTCAAACTTTTTCAGCTCAGTTTTCGTCAATAAGGGAAAGTGGGTTTTGGAAGTTTGAGTGTGAAAGTTTCATTTTTAGGACTGGTTTTTCTTAGGACTAATCTGGCCTTTTGTTTTTTATCTTTTGCTTTTTTCCTGGTGCCCCTGCGGGCGGCAGAAGAAGGCAGTGAAGAAAGCTTGCCGGACTATCTGCGCTTGCAGGAGGCGGCAGGAAATTTCTATGAGCATCAGTCCTACATGCTGGCCGGTAATATTTACAGTGCTTTTACAGAGTTGAGACCCCGATCGTATTCTCAGGGAAAGCGGGTATTTGAGCGATATGCTGCCGGACTAGAAACTCATCAGCCAGTCATCTTGGTCGTTGAGCCTTTATTAGTTTTAAAACTAAAGTTTCTGGATTTTTTCAAGCTGTTGCTGCAGCTGGCCGAGAGAATTTTCCGCGCTCTGAAGTTTTGCTTTTTCCTTGTCGACAACCTCCGCAGGTGCATTAGCCACAAACTTTTCATTGCCAAGTTTGCCGTTAAGTCGCTGGATTTCACTTTGCAGCTTGTCGATTTCCTTGGCCAGACGCTCTTTTTCAGCAGAGACATCAATCAGGTCGGCCATCGGTACCAGCACTTCCATCGCACCCACGAGCTGGGTTGAGGCCAGTGGTGCCTGCGTCGGATCATCCAGCCAGTCGATGCTTTCCAGTTTGGCAAGTTTGATTAAAAACTGCCGGCTGCCAGCGAAGAGGCTTTTATCCAGGTCGCTTCCTTTGCTCAGCAACACCGGAATCGCCTTGGCCGGGGAAATAGTCATCTCGCCCCGGATATTGCGCACCGCTTCGATGACCCCTTTGATCCAGTCGATTTCCTTGTCGACTTCTGCATCGATCACGCTGTTATCCGTTTCCGGATAGGGCTGCAGCATAATGGTTTCACCACTTATGTTCAGTAAGGGAGCGACCTTGTGCCAGATTTCCTCGGTGATAAAGGGCAGAAAAGGATGTGCCAGCCGCAGACTCTGTTCCAGGATATTCAGGAGAGTGTAGCGGGTGGCATTTTTTTGGTCTTCTGAGGCCTCTTCATCCCAGAGTACGGGTTTTGAAAGTTCCAGATACCAGTCACAGTATTCATTCCAGAAGAAGTCATAAATGGCCTGGCTGACCAGGTCGAGGCGATAGGCGGCCATGCCGTCATGCACGGCCTTCAGGGTAGTCTGAAAGCGTGACTGTATCCAGCGGTCAGCCTGTGAGTAATGGTCAGGACTTTGTGGTTTGCTACAGCCCTGTTCCTCGGTATTCATCAAGACATAGCGGGCGGCATTCCAGATTTTGTTGCAGAAATTGCGGAATCCCTCAATACGTCCCATATCAAAATTGATATCGCGCCCGGTGCTGGCCAGTGAATAAAAGGTATAGCGCAGAGCATCGGTGCCATGGGCCGCAATGCCCTCCGGAAAATGTTTACGT
>CAZKJY010000056.1:0-8684 GCA_964553165.1 uncultured Enterobacteriaceae bacterium | reverse complement strand
TGTATACACTTAATGACTGCTATCTAGTTGCAAGAGACCTAATTGCAGTTGAGCAGCAAGTTCTGTAAGGAGCTGATTATTAATAAGAATTGGGGTAGCTGGCAGGTCACTAGATGCCCACATTCCCCTGGAATGGTGACTAAGGAGTCAGGCAATGTGAACACCTAGTTACTATCAGAGTAGTAGAAAATTGCGATATTTCAAAAATTAATTAAAATGTTTAAAGGTCGGTCAAGGATTTGGATGTATGACCAACTATTTAAAGGATTTCTATGGATACTTTCCTTGCTATTGATCTTGAGACAGCTAACGCTGATATGGCTTCTATATGCCAAATCGGGATTGCTACTTTTCAAAACAACAAACTGATTAAAGAATGGAGTTCATTAGTTGACCCCGAAGACTTTTTCGATGAAATAAATATAAGCATTCATGGGATCACCGAAGATACAATTCGAGGAGCACCAACACTTCCTGAAATATATCCGGAAATTCAATCTGTACTCAATGATGTCATATGTGTGAGCCACACACATTTTGATAGAGTCTCATTAAATAGAGCCTTACAAGAATATTCGCTTGAGCCGCTTAATGTTCAATGGCTTGATTCTGCTAAAGTAGCTAGGCGTACTTGGGAAGAAATTGCATATAAAGGCTATGGTTTAGCAAATGTATGCCAATTAGTTGGCTATGAATTTCAACACCATGACGCCTTAGAGGATGCAAAAGCCTGTGGTGAAGTACTCCTAGCCGCGATCAATAAGTCTGGTATTGATCTAAACAGTTGGTTGGCTAGATCAGCTCAACCAATACGAGGCGGTTCATATTCGACTATTGCCTTGGAGGGCAATCCAGAAGGTGAGCTATATGGTCAGACAGTTGTTTTTACTGGCGCTTTATCTCTGCCAAGGAGAGAAGCGGCCGCATTAGCTGCAAAAGCTGGTTGTGCTGTTACATCATCTGTTACTAAAAAAACAAATTACTTGGTTGTGGGAGATCAAGACATTACCAAGCTGGCAGGAAAGAAGAAAAGCTCAAAACACCTTAAAGCGGAACAACTCATATTAAGCGGTCAGCCAATTAGGATTTTAAAAGAAAGTGATTTTATGATTTTGGTGAATAGCTAAATGACAATCATTTAAATGCGTTACAAAAGTTTAGCTTTCGGCAAAGAGATATAAATGGAAAATAAAATCATAATCCAATCATTTTGGGGGTGGAATCACCAACATATAGGTATTGCAGTAAAGAAAATCAGCGGGGGAGGTATTCCTAGCGATATGGCAGCACAATTAGCAAATGAGCTAAGTCAAATAAGAATAGGGAAAGATAGTGAGTTATATGACAAAGCTTTAACTTTAATGAATCATCTTGGACAGACGATACCCCAACCTGAACCCATTGCAGCTGGTAATATCTCAGGGGTTATTACTGATATCCCTCAATTCAGTTGTGAGTTAAATGGTGATATACACATGCAATATAAAGTTGCATATACCAATGAAAGAGAATCGACTGAGTTTAAACGTTTTATTTTTGGGAGTTTATCTGAGTTCCAAAAAAATTTAATAAAAGAAATAAATCGTAAAATCAACGAAATAGCCTGGGAAGGGTTCAATGAAAGGTATGGTGGAGGAAAAATTGATTTGAAAGGCTGGAAAGCGCAAAAAAAGAATGTGTTTATTTCCTACAGAGCCACATCTGAAAAAGTGGCACGTGAAGTTTTTGATGCGTTAGGCGAGTATGAGGGCAGAACGGTCTTTACACCTAGATTAGATAGAGTTGATTTGCAATCTGGCAATTGGATTGAACAACTCCAAGATAAAATCTCTCAGTGTGAAATTTTTATACCAGTTTTAACTCAAGATTATAGAGATGGGCCGATTGCCAAAGAAGAGTTTTCTCTTGCATTCAGGCAAGTAAAAAAAGGGAAAGTGATTTGCCCAGTGCTAGTTGATGGTGAGATTTCAGAATATGACGATTCATTCATCGGGAACTACAACATAATTAATGCAACTGGTGGAATTACTGATGAGAAGGTTGAAGAGATTGCTAATTCGATTTTAGGAATATCAAAAAACCCTTTTGAATAAAGTAAATCACTTTTCTTTATTGAAACACTTATAGCAACAATATCTCTTCATAAAAAAGTTAAAGTACTTATTTATCAAAAGGGTAGGTTTATTTATTGGTACCGGAGGCCGGACTTGAACCGGCACGCTTTTAAGGGCATCGGATTTTGAATCCGACGTGTCTACCAATTCCACCACTCCGGCACGAGGAGTCTTTCTGAGATTGTCTGGTTAGACGAGTCGCGGATTATACAGACTCATAAGCTTTCTGCCTATGATTTCCGGGGCAACTTGGGTAAGCTGCGCAGCCATGAAAAAGTCTGATTTTTATTTTGAGCTGCCTGACTCGCTGATTGCCCATTATCCGCCAGTGAAGCGAACGGATAGCCGCTTACTGTGTCTTAACCGACAAAGCGGTGAGCTTGCTCATCAGCAATTTACCGATCTGCTTAAGCACCTGAGACCAGAAGACTTACTGGTCTTTAATAATACCCGGGTGATTCCCGCGCGCCTGTTCGGCCACAAGGACAGCGGGGGCAGGGTTGAAGTGATGGTTGAGCGTCTTCTCCCCGATAACCGGCTGCTGGCACAGGTCCGGACGAGCAAAAAACCCGGCACAGGTGCCAGCATCCACTTCACGGACGAACTGTCGGCAACCGTTGAAGGCCGGGAAGGCCAGTTCTTCATTCTGCAATTCGGGGAAGCACTCAATCTTGCTGATCTGCTCGACGAAATCGGGCACATGCCCTTGCCGCCGTACATTAAACGCAATGACGAGGCGCTGGATCGGGAACGCTATCAGACCGTTTACAGCAGTAAAAAAGGCGCAGTTGCTGCACCCACCGCCGGTCTGCATTTCGATACTGAAATACTAGCCAGGATTAAAGATCTGGGAGTGGAGTCGGCTTTCGTGACCCTCCACGTTGGTGCCGGCACCTTTCAGCCCGTGCGCAGTGAGCGCATCGAAGAACACCGGATGCACAGTGAATACCTGGAACTGGAGCAGGCAGTTTGTGACCAGGTTAGGGCCTGTCGGAAAAGAGGGGGGCGTGTGATTGCCGTTGGCACGACATCCGTGCGCTGTCTGGAGACAGCCAGTCAGTCTGGGGACATCAAGCCCTACCACGGCGACACCGATATTTTTATTTATCCTGGCTATGAATTCCGCTCGGTGGATGCCCTGCTGACCAATTTTCATTTGCCTGAGTCCACCCTGATCATGCTGGTAAGTGCCTTCGCGGGGAGGGACGCCATACTGAATGCCTATCACGAAGCCGTGCTGCAACAATACCGTTTCTTCAGTTATGGCGACGCCATGTTCATTTATTGAAAGCAATTTAGGTTCTGGCCCACTATACTTGCCAGTCCTGAAAGTCCAGCAGACCCAGTGCCATGTCCCGAGTAATCCTGAAAAAGAATCGTGAAGATATCCTGGCCAGACACCATCCCTGGATTTTTTCCGGTGCCATAGAGCGGGTACAGGGAGAAGTGTCTCCGGGTGAGACTGTGACTGTATGCAGTGCTGCCGGTGAGGCGCTGGCCATCGGTGCCTACTCTCCAGCCTCGCAGATTCGGGTCCGCCTGTGGAGTTTTGATCCCCAGACAGTGGTTGATAAGGCCTTTTTCATGGGTCGCCTGCAGCGGGCCATTGCAGCACGTCAATCTCTGGATGCCAGTACCAACGCCCAGCGTCTGGTGTTTTCTGAAGCCGACGCCTTGCCCGGTCTCATTGTCGACCGCTATGACGATGTGCTGGTCTGCCAGTTTCTCTCATCCGGTGCTGAATACCATAAAGCCGTGATTCTCGACTGTCTGCAGGAATTGCTGTCATGCCGGTCCATCTATGAGCGTTCCGACGTGTCTTCCCGTGACAAGGAAGGTTTACAGGAAAGCGCTGGCCTGCTCCGTGGTGAGGAACCCCCTGCCGAAATTGGCATTCAGGAACATGGCCTCACGTATCTTGTCGATATCCGTCACGGTCATAAAACCGGATTTTATCTGGACCAGCGCGATAACAGGGCTTTTCTGGCATCTCTCAGTAAGGGTGCCGAGGTGCTCAATTGCTTTTCCTATACCGGGGGATTTGGTCTGTCTGCCATGGCCGGCGGGGCAAAGCGTGTTATCAATATCGACAGTTCAGAGCAGTCCCTGCAGCTGGCGGCCCGAAATGCCCGGCAAAATGGGTTTGATGCAGCAGCTTTCGACTGCGTGGAAGCGGATGTGTTCAGCAAGCTGCGTGAACTGCAAAATCAACAGCGCAGCTTCGATCTGATCGTACTGGACCCGCCAAAGTTCATCGACAACAAACAGCAGATAGAAAAGGGTGCCCGTGCTTACAAGGATATCAATCTGCAGGCGTTTAAACTCTTGCGCCCGGGCGGCCTGCTGTTTACCTTTTCCTGTTCGGGACTGATGCCGGTCTCCCTTTTTCAGAAAGTCGTGGCTGATGCCGCGCTGGATGCGAACTGTGAAGCACAGATCATTCGCCAACTTGGACAGGCAGCGGATCATCCGGTCAGTCTGAATTTTCCTGAAGCCGCTTATCTGAAGGGTTTCTGTATACGCAAGGTCAACATGCCCCATGGACATTAAGCAGATACAGCATTTGCTGGCGGAATTCGCCGAGAAAAGAGACTGGCAACAGTTTCACAGTCCCAAGAATCTGAGCATGGCACTGGCGGTCGAAAGTGCCGAGCTGCTGGAGCTGTTTCAATGGCTCAGTGAAGAACAATCCCGGGATCTCGATAATGCCCAGCAGGGGGAAGTTAGCGAAGAACTGGCCGATGTGCTGCTGTATTTATTGCGTCTGGCTGATGTGCTGGGGATAGACCTTGAAGCAGCTGTACAGAACAAACTGCTCAAAAATGCTGAAAAATATCCTGTCGACCTTTCCCGTGGCAACGCCACCAAGTATAACCGTCGCGACTAAGTCCCATGCTCAGTTATCAGCATACCTACCATGCCGGCAATGCAGCGGATGTGCATAAGCACCTGGCGCTCGTGTGTCTGTTGCAGCATCTGCGACAAAAGGAAAGCCCGTTTACTTACATTGATACCCATGCCGGTCGGGGTTTATATGATCTGCAGAGTGAAGAAGCCCTGAAGACCGGTGAAGCGCAGAGCGGCATTCATCTGTTGCTTGAGACTATGCCGGGTGACAAATGCCTCCAGACTTATCGGGATGCAATCATGGCGTTCAACAGCCCTGATTCGGTTATACGGTTTTATCCCGGAAGTGCAGCACTGGCACAGCATTTCATGCGTGAACAGGACCGCGCCATTCTGATGGAAGCACACCCTCAGGAAATCGCTGCCCTGCGCGTAAACCTGGGGCGGGATAAACGCTTTGCCCTGCATCAACGCGATGCCTATGAGGGCCTGCCGGCGCTGGTGCCGCCTGCGATTAAACGGGGGCTGGTACTGATTGACCCGTCTTATGAGGAGAAGCAGGAATACGAGCGACTCGCCGGGCTTTTACAGAAGGCCTGCAGGCGCTGGAGCAATGCCGTTTACATGCTCTGGTATCCCTTGCTCAGGGAGGCTCGCCATGAACATTTACTCAGGCGCCTGGGGGCAGCGGGCTACAGTAAAACCCTCCACAGTGAATTTGTGTTGGACCCTGAAGGGGATGGCATGTTTGGCTCCGGGCTGTTTATTCTCAACCCGCCCTGGCTGTTTGGCGAACAGTTTTCTGCTGCAATGGCAGAAGTGCAGAAACGACTGGCTGTCACTCAGGGAGCGACTCATCAGCTGCTGGCCGATTAAGGCAGGTAGCGTATCTGGATACCGACGCTGTCCTGGTCGATCAGTAGATCAGAAATTACCACCACCTTGTCATTGCTTTCAAAACCGGCGTTGGTTTTCAGTTCATTGAATGCACGACGCAGGGTTTCCTCGGGATCATTGCTGAATTCGATCTTGAAAGGATACAGGTAGCGGTTCAGGGTCATCAGGCGCCGGGTAATGCCGATGTTGGTAAAGGCAAAAATCGGTGAACTCTCCGGATGGCAGTTGGTCACATAGTTGGCCATGATGCCGTGACGGGTCACCACCACAATGCCTTTGGCATTCAGGCTGTCGGCCAGTTCCACCGCTGTGGCAGCCAGATGTTCCTTGTCGGAAGACTTGATCAGTTCGTCTGTGAAATTCAGCCCAGGCTGGCTTTCAGTGGCGCGGGCGATGGCATCAAGTTGTGCCACACAACGCACGGGATATTTCCCCACCGTGGTTTCGCCACTGAGCATGATGGCATCAGCGCCTTCATAAACAGCATTGGCGACATCGGTGACCTCAGCCCGGGTAGGGATCGGGTTTTCGATCATGGATTCCAGCAGGTGGGTGGCAACAATCACGCGCTTGCCGTATCGGGCGCAGAGCCGGACGATGTTGCGCTGCACTTTGGGCAGTTCTGCCAGATCAATTTCCACCCCCAGATCGCCACGTGCCACCATGATGCCGTCAGCCTCCTGGACAATTTCTTCCAGGTTTTTAACGCCGAGCTGGTCCTCAATCTTGGCAATGATTTTGACGGTGGACACTTTGTCCGGGTAGTTGTCTTCGATCAGCTTGCGCAGTTCCAGCACATCACTGGCCTCGCGGACAAAGGAGAGGGCGATATAGTCCAGTTCATGGGAAAGCCCATAGAGAATATCCTCGCGGTCCTTGGCGGTAATTGCCGGCAGATTGACGCGGATGCCAGGCAGATTGACGTGCTTCTTGCTGCCGAGTTTGCCGCCATCAAGAATCTTGCAGCGCAGCAGGGGAGGGTTCTTTTCCAGCACCCGTAGGTTGATCAGGCCGTTATCTACCGTGATCTTGTCACCGACATTCACCTGATCGATCAGCTCGTCGTAGTTGATGCGGATGGAGGATTCCTCGACATCAACGTTGTCACGGACGGTGATGGTGATTTCGTCCCCGGTTTTCAGATCCAGATCGTTTTCAAGAACGCCAGTACGGATTTCCGGCCCCTGGGTGTCCAGCAGGATGCCGACCGGGAAAGCGGTGTGTTTGTTGAGCTCGACAATATGCCCGATCATGTCGTCCACCCAGCTGTGCGGGGCATGCGACATGTTGAGGCGGATGATATCCATACCGGCCTCGTGCATTTCTTTCAGGGTGTCGTAATTACTGGTGGCGGGGCCAAGCGTACAAATGATTTTGGTTTTGCGCATTGATGCGTCCGCAGAAATTTGGTTGAGGATACTCATTTGAGTCGCATCAATTTTATCAGAGTCATACACGGGAAGTCAGGTATTAAGGAAAGACAGCAGTGTCTCAGTTTGAACATGCAAGATCATGGTAAAGGCCTAAATTCTGTGACACGCCAAAAAGCGCTACTGTCCAGTCACTCATCACAGATGAGCGTCGTTCGTCTACGCACAAAGCATTGCTTTGTAAACGCTTGCCTCACCCATGTACAGGCTCGGCTGGTGTATCTGACCGCCATGGATGGCGGGCATGCCGGAATTGCAGGAGCCTTTTCCGGCCTGTCACCAGACGGTCCCAGAATTTACGTCTTTACCATGAATTAATAAGAATATTTCAAACTGAGACACTGCCGGAAGTGCCCCATGCCTTGGAAATAAAAAGGTGACCTGTCCCCGGCGTGTTTCTGTGGTCCAGTAAGGGTAAAGCCCAGTAGAATTCATCCGGCATCAGAGATCAGGGTGTCAGCTAAAAACAATCTGGCAAATAAATATTAAAATTAATAGTAATGATATTGATTATCATTTACATCTTAAATAGAATGCGCATCAGTTAACGCAGCTACTTTGGATGATTATTAATGATGCACTTTGCAAGTATTCTGGTCAGGACCTCCGTAATTTCGCTGGTAATGATTCCTTCGCTTTCCTCAGCCCAATCTTCCCAGCCAACTAGCATTACCGAAATGATAGTCAGAGACCGTTTCCTGTATTCGGACCAGGTCAATGCATTGCGTACGCCAACCCCCATTCTGGATGTCCCGCAGAGTCTTTCCATCATCAGTGCAGAGCAGATGGCCTTGCAGGGTTTTACTGCCATCGGCGATATCATTAATTACACACCTGGCGTCAGCACTTCCCAGGGTGAAGGGCATCGTGACGCGCTGGTTATCCGTGGTGTACGTTCAACGGCAGATTTTTATCTGGATGGCGCACGCGACGACGTGCAATATTACCGTCCGCTCTATAACCTCGAGCAGGTTGAAATCCTGCGTGGTCCAAATGCCCTGCTGTTTGGTCGCGGTGGCACTGGCGGAATTCTTAACCGTGTAACCAAGAAAGGTGTGATTGGCGAAAATTTCACCCACTACCAGGCCGGGGTAGACAGCTTTGGTGAATCCAGCGTCCAGCTTGACAGCAATCTCAATCTGGGCAGTGAATCAGCATTTCGAATCAATGCCTTTTACGAACGGCTGAATAATCAGCGGGATTTTTATGACGGTGATCGTGTCGGCGTTAATCCGACCTATCGCTTCATGGCTGGGACAGATACTACTGTGGATCTGTCCTATGAATATGCTGACCATCAGCGTTTCATTGATCGTGGCATCCCGACGGGCGCCCATCGGCTCCCGGTGGAGGCATTCGATGAAATTCTGTTTGCCGACCCGGAAATAAACAAGGA
>CAZKJY010000055.1:0-8762 GCA_964553165.1 uncultured Enterobacteriaceae bacterium | reverse complement strand
GCCGTCGGGCTGGATCACAATCGTCTGGCCATGCTGCTGGCCGTACTGCACCGGCACGGTGGCCTCTTCATGGCCGATCAGGATGTGTTTGTGAATGTGGTCGGCGGAGTCCGCGTCACTGAAACGAGTGCCGATCTGGCATTGCTCCTGTCGGTGGTTTCCAGCTTCCGTGATCGCACCCTAGACCGTGAACTGGTGGTCTTCGGTGAAGTCGGTCTGGCCGGTGAAATCCGACCTGTTCCCAATGGTCAGCAACGCCTGCAGGAAGCCGCCAAGCATGGATTCACGCGCGCCATCGTGCCCAAGGCCAATGCCCCGAAACAGGCCATCAAGGGCATGCAGGTCATCGCCGTTTCCCGGCTCAGTGAAGCACTGGCAGCTTTGTAAACCGAAATTATTTACCGCTTCGATCCAAGACGGCTCCCAATTTGGTTGGGACACGCCAAAAAACGTACGGTCCAGCCACCCATCACAGATGGGTGTCGTTCGACTGCGCACAAAGCGATGCTTTGTAATCGCTTGTCTCACCCCTTTACAGGCTCGGCTGGCGTACCTGCCCGCCATGGATGGCGGGCATGCCGGAATAGCAGGAGCACTTTCCGGCCTGTCGCCAGACGGCACCGAACACATACCAGCCCGGTGTGCCTTATTATCAAATTCTTTACAGCTTGCCTACTTCGACACCGCTCCAAAATTTACAGTTTGAAAAAAGATGATGGCAAATCACAACGCCTCAACGCGCTGTAATAAGCATTTTCCTGGTGGTCAACCTGGCACTATCATAGAACGATTGATTTTTTGTGGCGAAGTGCTATTGTGCGCCACCTTTTTTAAAGTGAGTCCGGATAGTCATGTCAGAACTGGAACCTGGTCACATCAAGCACAAACAGCCAGCGCCCCCTGCCAGGTTTGGCACCCTGCTGGGTTATGCGCCTGGCAATGTTCCGGTGTATTCCTCGGATTATGCCAGTGCCGATGATCAGGAGCTGCCCAACCGTCACGCCTACCGAAGCTATGTCGATAACATTTTCATGGGCTATAAATGGCAGTGTGTGGAATTTGCACGGCGCTGGATGTACCTGAACAAGGGCTATATTTTTGATGATGTGTCGATGGCCTATGACATTTTCCTGCTGGAACATGTCCGTGTCGTCAAGGGCGACAAACCGCAGAAGCTGCCGCTCAAATCATTTCGCAACGGCTCCCTGCGCTGGCCGGAACCTGGCTGCATGCTGATCTGGAATGAAGGCGGTGAATTTGAAGTCACCGGGCACGTCGCCATTGTCACCGAAGTACGGGAAGACTGTATCCGTTTCGTTGAGCAGAACAACCTGCATCAGGTCTGGCCTGAAGGTCAGAATTATTCCCGGGAGTTGAAGGCACGTATCGCCGAGGATGGTGCCTACTGGATTGAGTGCTCCTTTGGCGATGCACCCCTGCTGGGCTGGATGATCCAGACCGACGATGACCGTCACGCCGTGGTCCATGATGCGGCAAAAAAATCGCTGTTCCGTTTTCAGCTGCGTCGTGCCGAAGCCGCTGTTAATCCAGCGCAATCCTGGCTCAATATTGCCAATGAGGATGAAGCCGCCTTTGTGAAAATGATGGGCGGTCACCGCATGACCGGTATCGAGAGTTACTACAACAACTATCTGGCCCTGAGCGAAACGGCAGCCAAGGAACTGAAACGGGCCAGCAATGAACTTCACGCCCTGTTTCTGCATGCAACCGACTATGTGTTGCAGCATGAAGAGCTGCTGGCCAGATTCAATCTGCCCAAGGTTCTCTGGAGCCGCATCAAGCAGTCATGGGACAACCGGCGTAATGAAATGATTACCGGACGCTTTGACTTCTGTTTGCATGACCAGGGCATCAAGGTCTATGAATACAACTGTGATTCCGCTTCCTGCTATATGGAATGTGGCAAGGTGCAGGACAAGTGGAGCGAGCATTTCGATGTCACCGAGGGCCGCAGTGCCGGCAACAAGCTGCACAGTGAACTGGTAGAAGCCTGGAAGAGCAGTTCCGTGAAAGGGGTTCTGCATATCCTGCAGGACAAGGATCTGGAAGAAACCTACCATGCCCTGTTCATGAAAGAAGCCATTGAACAGGCCGGTATTCCCTGCAAAATCCTCAAGGACTTTTCCTCCCTGCGCTGGAATGAGCAGGGACAGATCGTGGATGCTGATGGCATTGAGGTGCGCTGGGTCTGGAAAACCTGGGCCTGGGAAACCGCGCTTGACCAGCTGCGTGAAGAATGTGAGCAGGATGAAAACCTGATGAACAGTTATGAATTTGACCGGATTCGACAGGGACACCCGCGCCTGGTTGATGTCCTGCTGCGCAGCGAAGTGGTCGTTTTTGAACCTCTGTGGACACTGATCCCCAGCAACAAAGCCATCTTGGCAGTCCTGTGGTCGCTGTTTCCGGATCATCCCTATCTGCTGGAAACCCAGTTTGAACTCGACGATGACATGCGCCACAAAGGCTTTGCGGAAAAGCCCATCGCCGGTCGTTGTGGACACAACATCAGTCTGGTGGAAAAGGATACCGTTCTCGAATCCAGCAGTGGCAAGTTTCATCATCAGGATGTGATCTATCAGGAACTGTGCATGCTGCCACGAATCAATGAGCTGAATATCCAGCTTTGCAGCTTTACGGTGGATGGCTCCTATGCCGGCGCCTGCACAAGGACCGATAGCAGCGTACTGATCACCAAGGACAGCGATCTTTTACCTCTGCGTATTCTCGACGACGAAGAATTTCCCGGCTGAAAAACCGCCTATCCACAGGATAGACACAGCTTATGGCTCTGACAGCCCACCAGGGATTGTGTTAGCATTTTGCTATTAAACCCAGTTAGTCCGAGTCCATGACTTCATCCCTGATTCCCGAGCGTCCCCTGCTGATTTCGCCAACCCTGGCAGCGACCATTGGGCTGGAGGAAGCCGTCATGCTACATGTGCTCAGCGAGTTGCAGTTGCAGACCCCGGGCATTACCCGGGATAAACGACGCTGGACATCGCTGGATGAAAACAGGCTGATCGATGCCATGCCTTTCTGGAGCCCGGCCGATATCAAACGGGTACGGCAAAACCTGCTGGAAAAAGGCTTGATACTTCTGGATGCCGATCCCGCTCATCCGTCAGGATTTCTGCTCGCCATTAACCAGACCGCACAGGAGTCTGCCCGACAGACCCCGCCTGAAAGCCGCAAACCGAGCACGCTGAGCCGGGTCTTTCAGTCGCGTGAAGCCAGTGGGACTGCCAGTTATATTCCACCAGACTGGAAACCCAGCGAAGTACTCTACCAGCAGTGCGCCCAGCACAATATCCCTCGGGAGTTTATCGATCAGCGTATCAAGACTTTTGTCATGTACTGGCGCGAACGACAGAAAACCCAGTATTCCTGGCACAATACTTTTCTCAAATGGATTCTCAAGGACTGGCGTCAGGAACAAAGCTATCAGGGGGCGCGGGAACTTGAATCCGATATGAGTAGCCACTGGCGTCCCAGCGAAGAGGCCCTCGGCATTCTGGAACATGCCGGCGTCAACCCAAGTTTTATTGAGGATGCCATTCCTGAATTCGTTCTCTACTGGAGAGAACGGGGACTGGTCACCAGCACCTGGAACACCAAGTTCATTGCTCACATCCGCCGGCAATGGGCCAAGTACACACTGGCACTGGAAAATGATCCCACACCGCGTCTGATACCCGCAGATTACGAGCCGAGCCCGGCCTGTTTTGAGGTGCTTGCCATGGCTAATATCGATGAGGATTTTGCCCGCGAGCAGATACAGGAATTCGTGATGTACTGGCAGGACCGCAAGGAAGCCCAGTCCTCCTGGAACACAAAATTTTTACAGCATGTGAAATACAAGTGGGCTTATCACCAGCAGTCGAATTTGCCTGCTTCACAGCAATTGCAGAACAAACTGCAGCAATTTACAGATCGCTCCTGGGCCGAATAAACTACTGCGCTTGGCAATACTTTGTTAAAAAATTGCTCAAAATGCTCATTTACTTATCTTGTAAATTCCGCTTTTTCGCAATTTTTTGCCGCGTCTTACCTTCGCTCGTTACGTTTATTAAAACTATCCAAAAATTTATTTTGTCTCGTCTTTGCTACGCTCATAACGCTTCTCAAGACTTTGATTTAAGATGTTCTGTGGCATTTAAAGCGTTTTAATTAATTTGTTATTCAGGTAGTTTCAATAGAACTTATTCGCTGGCAAATTACTTTCTGAACCCATTGCAATGCTTTTTCCTCTCGTGCAAGTTCGGATTCAAGCGAGGACTGTCTGAGGGGCGTAGCGACGAGTTCCGCAGCGCCGAACTTGAAGAGAGGAAGATTGCAGGGTGAAAAAAGTAATTTAGCCAGCACAGACTGACAATGACAGAGATTGATTTTCACAAACTAGCCGACGATATCAAAACCTGGGGGCGGGAGCTGGGCTTTCAGCAGCTCGGTATCAGCGATATTGATCTGAACGAGGCCGAGGAACATCTGCAGCGCTGGCTGGCTAATAATTTCCACGGCGAAATGGATTACATGCAGCGGCATGGCAGCAAACGGTCTCATCCCGAGCAGCTGCTACCTGGCACTGTCCGCATCATTTCAGCCCGCATGGATTATCTGCCGGCAGAAACCAACGCAGTCACTGTACTGCATGATTCCTCCAAAGCCTATCTGAGTCGTTACGCGCTGGGCCGGGACTATCACAAGGTACTTCGCCAGCGTTTGCAGAAGCTTGCCGATCAGATTGAGACTGCCTGCGGCGAATTCGGTTACCGGGCCTTTGTTGACAGTGCACCGGTGCTTGAACGTGCCCTCGCAGAAAAGGCGGGACTTGGCTGGATCGGCAAAAATACCATGCTGATCAACAAGGGGGCAGGTTCCTGGTTTTTCCTGGGCGAGCTGTTCACCGATCTGCCACTGCCAACCGATGAAAAAGCCCAGGCCCATTGCGGCAGCTGTCATGCCTGCCTGGATATCTGTCCCACCAATGCCTTCATCGGGCCTAACGAGCTGGATGCCCGGCGCTGCATTTCCTATCTGACCATCGAGTTAAAGAGTGCCATTCCTGAAGAATTGCGGCCTTTGATGGGCAACAGAGTGTTCGGTTGTGATGACTGCCAGTTGTGCTGTCCCTGGAACAAATTTGCCCGTCCCGGCAAGGAAATGGATTTCACGCCAAGACATGCGCTGGATCGGGCCGATCTGCTCAGATTGTTCCTCTGGAGTGAAGACGACTTTCTGAGCCACACGGCAGGCTCAGCAATCCGGCGTATCGGCTATGAGCGCTGGCTGAGAAACCTGGCTGTCGGTCTGGGCAATGCCGCCACCAGTCCGGAGATCCTGCAGGCCTTACAGGCCCGTCGTCATGATGACTCTGCGTTGGTCAGAGAGCATGTGGAATGGGCACTGGCAAGACATGGCGCAGCCTGATCAGTGATCCTGCATGTCCCTGAGGGGTTTCCAGAGTATTGCCGCTGACAGGACAGTGAGCATAACGATCCCGAGCAGAGCCATACTCCAGGTGGAAGCCAGCAATCCCAGAAACATCAAGAGACCTGTGATCAGGAAGGCCAGACCCAGAAAAAACAGATAAAAGGTCGTGAAACCAAATGCCAGCATTTCAAGGGCCAGCAATAGGATTCCCAGGACCATCAGGATGATTCCCAGATTGTCACTCAGCCACATCTGCATTGCCTCTAACCTGTGCTTGTGCCAGCTGTTGTGCTGGCGATTACCTTACCATACTCCTTACCACACCCCTTACCACACGCTTTAACACGCTCCACAAATCCGATGATAATGATAACGCTGTCGCTTTTCACGGACATTTGGTTTTGCAGGAATAATACACAAGTGAAGCCGGCTTTCGGTATACTGCACTGCTCTATGGGGATGAACGGATAACACCTTGAGCGAAAGTACTGTTTCCATGAATAATCTGCTGGTCTTATGTCTGGCTTTTATCAGCGGCTTTATCATTATGTCGATTGAATTGCTGGGTGGCCGCATTCTGGCTCCCTATTTTGGCAGTAGTATTTTTGTCTGGGGCAGTATCATTACGGTGTTCATGCTGTCCCTGTCTCTGGGCTATCTGTTGGGAGGGAAATTATCCCTGAGAGAGCCTGGCCTGAAGCAGCACGGATCATTTTTTGTTATTGCTGCCCTGCTGCTGTTACCGTTAATCCTGTTCAGCAATCCTTTGATGGAGGCCCTGTTTTTGATAATAGAAGACCCCCGCTACGGTTCTCTCGCCGTGTCGATGCTGCTTTTCTTTATGCCGACTACGGTGCTGGGCATGATTGCTCCCTATTCAGTGCGGCTTCTGGTCATGGATACCCATCGCAGTGGCCATGTGGCCGGTACCCTGTATTTTATCTCCACACTGGGTAGCGCCCTGGGAACACTGGCGACTTCTTTTTATCTGGTGCTCTGGTTTGAAGTGAACCAGATCCTGATCAGTATGTGCGTGATTCTGTTCGCTGCCGGCATCCTGGCAATCTATTCAGGCAAATCCCTCGGCAGACAGAAGCGCGTGCTGGAGTCAGCCTCATGATCTGCCGCGTTTGTAAAGCGGGGATCTTCGTGCTTGCCTGTCTGCTGGCCTGGCAAAGCTCGGCCCAAATTGGTGTGCGGCAGATTCATCAGGAGCGCTCCCTGTACCGCAATATTATCGTGACGGAAGACTCCAATCGTCGCTGTCTGCGTTTTACGATTACCCGGCGCACAGGCCAGAATCAGTCCTGCCGTTTTCTGGAAAACCCCGAGCAGCTGGTTTTTCCCTACGCCAAAATGACGCTCTCCAGCTTACTGGTACAGGATAATCCAGAGCGGATTCTGATCATTGGGCTTGGTGGAGGGACTCTGCCGGCTGTTTACAGTACGCTCTTTCCTGAAGCGGAAATTATTATTTCTGAAATTGATGAGGCGGTATTACGCGTTGCCAAAGAGTTTTTTGATTTCGAGGAAACAGACAGGATCAAAGTTGATATTGGTGACGCCCGCGTTTATGTCAAACGTGCCGGCCTTCGCGATGAAAAATTCGACCTGGTGATCATCGATGCCTTTAACGGAGAATACATTCCTGAACATCTGATGACCGAGGAATTCCTACAGGAAGTCCAGGCACTGTTGCCGGAAAATGGCATGGTGGTTGCCAATACCTTCTCCACCAGCCGTTTGTACGATGCCGAATCACAGACCTACCACAACGTGTTTGGCGAAATAATCAACCTGCGTATGCCTGACACCGGCAACCGGATTATTATTGCCTCCGCCCAGCCCCTGCCATCACCACAGACCCTGAATCAGCGCGCCCGTCAGTGGACTGAACGGCTGGCCTATTTCGGCATGGATTTGATGGATTATGTTCCGAACATGAGCATGGCGACAGACTGGAATACGAGGGAACGTCCTCTTACGGATCAGTATTCGCCCGCCAACCTCCTAAACGACTAATCTCGCTTTTGAGATTGATGATGCTTCGTTAAAAGTTAAATTTAATTCAGTCACTTACTATCTTGTAAGTTCCTTCACTAAATTTAACTTTTGCCTCGCCTGATCATCGCTCAATACGCGAGTTGAATACCCTAAAAAATAATTTAGCAGGTTTATTAAATTAAGATTGTCGTTTTATTTATGCGCTATCGGTTTGTCGGTAAACAGATAATCCTTTAATTCCTTGTCGAAGGTGGGATCCTGTCGGCGTATCCATTCCAGCGTCATCGCTGCGTGTTCTTTTTCCTCATCCCGGTTATGCGCAAGAATGGCTTTGAGTTCAGGGTCCTTACAGGCATCCACACGCTGGTTATACCAATCAACTGCTTCCAACTCTTCCATCAGTGAAACGATTGCCCGATGCATGTCTCGGGTTTCATCACTCAGTTCATTAATGGGCTCATGGTAGCCTTCATTTGCCATTGGGGACTCCTCTCTATAGTGTGTGTCAAGAATTCAGCTGCGATTTTTAGCCAGATAATCCAGCCAGTTACCGCTGGCGATGTACTTCGATTCTACAACAGGCTTGTTGTAGAGATACACCCAGGCAGCCTCGTCATGACCGGCAGGGACGAGCAAGCGTCGCAGGTAAAGGGATGCCGCTTCGTTATCAGGCCGGTAGTCTTCAAAGTCATCGAGCGCCTGCAGAACATGTGGCCCTGTCAGGGTGAACAGTTCGCCGCTGACCCAGTCGCCCGCTCCCAGCGCTGGCATCAGGGCAGGATAATCCCCCAGATCATAAAGTCTGCCAGGAAACCTGCACGGTCCCAGAAAACTCAGTTCACTGATCAGCTCAAGCTGCTTCAGCGTATCGAATGGTGACATCAGGGAGCCATAAAAGATGATTCTGTCACTCCTGGCATTCTGCTCGTTCATGGCATGATTTCTTTGCTGGCTTCCCTATGCAGGTCTGACAAAATCGGGTAATGTCTCTTCAATGCAAACCTCTGCTTTTGTAAAAAAAGTCATCCTTCATTGTATCCTTTTCCCTGCTTTTCTACCCATATCCCATGCAGCGGAAACTGACAGCGGGGAAATACTACCTGAAAGAGGCTCCTTTGGGCTTGGCTGGCTTGACCGCACCCAGTCTGTTGCCTCCAATACAGCCAATGGCCTTGCTGACCAGATAGACCGATTTTTTGGCGAACCACGCAGCGACCTTGAAGCCGCCTATTCTTCATTACGTCTGAGTGTTGAACAGCGCTGGCATGAACACAACAACAGTGACTCCAACCTGAACCTGCGCG
>CAZKJY010000054.1:0-8773 GCA_964553165.1 uncultured Enterobacteriaceae bacterium | reverse complement strand
GGGGACTTTTGCTTCACCAAAGATAGCGAAATACACTCCGCGCAGCGCATAGATGGAAGCACTGGTCGCCGCAATACTCAGTACCAGCAGGCTGGGTATCCCAGGCAGCAGGCCGCTGGCGATAAAGCCGCTGCCAAGCATGACCAGTATGAAACTGACCTTCAGGATCAGAAGCCCGTGGAATCGGTCCGCCAGCAGTCCAGCCACGATGGCAGCAAATGGCCGCATCCAGAATGAAACCGTCGCCAGCCTGACCGCGTCGACATCACTGTAGCCAAAGGCATCCCTGGCATACAGCGAAAAATCATCAGTGCTTTTATAGGCCACGTAGGCACAAAGAATGATCAAGGCCTGCAACCAGACAGTTGGCATGGCTGAAACTTTTTTCAGACCTGCCAGGTTCATCCCCGGCAGTGGAGCACTCTGTACAAAGGCATGATGAGTCGGCCGTGGAATAAACAGCCAGACCAGTAGGGCAGACAGCACGCCCATCACTGAAAAGACCAGAATAATGGTACTGAACGCAGACGCACTTTGCTGAAAGCTTCCCGTTTCGATTTCGGCTGGCAACAGGGCGGCAAAGATGGCCACGGACAGGGATGACAGCAGTGCGACAAACAGGCCCCGTCCGCCATCAAGCAGGCCAAAGGCCTGGCCCTGGTCACCGGCACCCAGTTGCCGGGTAGTTTTTATCAGCGCGGCCCAGAACAGAAAAATAGTGGTCATGCCCCAGTAACCATATAGCAGCGTCAACACAGCCAGTGAGGGGATGCCGGCCATCACCAGGCCTCCCAGAGAAGTCAGCAGCAGAGCAATTATCAGCAGCGTGCGCGCCGAGAAGCGGTCTGCAAGCGGGCCGCCCACGAAATACGATATCATGGCGACGATGCCATACACCGAAAAGGCGGTTCCAAGCTGCAGGTTGCTGATGGCAAAAACATCAAGAAAGACCGGCCGGAATATTCTCGACAGGACAAAGGGCAGCAGGAAAATGGTTTCGCCAGCGATCACCAGGGCGGTCAACGCCAGGTAACGGGAGACATTGAGATGACCCAGTCTGCTAATAATCACTCTCCCCGCAGGAAACAAGAGTGTTCATTCTAGTGCTTATTCAGTCCGAGAGTAAAAAGGGATACACTCGGGCCCCATCAAGGCTGTTTTTCAGCTGAAAATAACCATGCAGGAGAACCCATGCTGCATTATCCCCGGTCAAGAAAGCTCGATTTCTCCACCTGTCTGCTGGTGTCTCTATTATTGGCCGCCTGTTCACAGGATGAACCCGCGCAGGAGATGGCAATGGACACAGCAACACCTGCACCTGAGAGCAATGCCATTGTCTATGAAGGGGCACGTCTGATTATTGGTGATGGCAGCGCCCCCATTGAAAATGCCCTGTTCATCGTTGAGGACGGCATTTTTCAGCTGGTCGGCAGCACTGCAGCGGTCACGGTTCCAGCCAATGCCAGCCGGGTGGATTTAAGCGGCATGACCGTGATGCCGATGATTCTGGATACCCACACCCATCTCAATATCGAACGTGAGGCCTTGCTTGAGGATCTGCAGACGCGGGTCCGCTATGGCGTCTCGGCAGCCATGAGCCTGGGCCGGGATTTTGGCGATGCTCCCTTTCAGATTCAGCAGGAAATCATTCCGGGCACGGCCCGTTATCTGACCGCTGGCCGGGGAATCACAGCACCAGAGCCCGGCCGTTCTGAAGACCCGCACTGGGTGACCAGCCCTGAGGAAGCCAGAGCGGCGGTGCGGGAAGAAGCCGCGCTGGGTGTCGACATCATTAAAATCTGGGTGGATGACAGGGACGGTCAGGTCGACAAGCTTGCGCCCGAACTCTATGAGGCCGTGATTGATGAGGCACATCAGCTGGGCCTGCGGGTGACGGCCCATATCTACAACCTGTCGGATGCCAAAAGTCTGCTCGAGGCTGGCATTGATGCCTTTGCCCATGGCGTTCGCGATATCCCTGTCGATGAGGAATTTATTCAGATGATTCAGGCAAGACCCCATGTGGTTGTCGTCCCTAATCTGAATGAACGTGGCGTGATCACCGACCTGAGCTGGCTTCAGGGCACCATGCCTGATGCTGACTGGCAGGCTCTTCAGGCCCGGCAGTCTGAGGATCCCCAGGCCCAGGCAGCTTATGCCATACAGGCTGTCAATCTGGCAGCATTGAATGAAGCGGGTGTCACCATTGCGCTGGGGACGGATGGCAATACCCCCTGGGCCCCTCATCTGGAAATGGAAGACATGGTGATAGCTGGCATGAGTCCGCTGCAGGTCATTACGGCAGCCACCACCAATGCCGCCAACTTTCTGGGCCTGGATAACATGGGCAGCATCATGCCAGGCAAGAGCGCAGATTTTATCGTGCTCTCTGCCAACCCGCTGGATGACATTACCAACAGCCGCCGCATTGTTGATGTCTATCTGCGCGGTGAGAGAATCGACCGGAGTAACCAGTAGCGTTTGCTGCTATTAACCAAACTAAAAACAAGAGGAGTGAACACCTATGTTTCGCTTGATTAGCAATTACTTTTTAACCGGTAGTCTGATGGCAGCCACGGCACTGAGTGCGCAGGCCCAGGAAACCTATTTTGCCGCACATTATGCCTATCAGACTGTCAATGTGGCCGAAGGGCTGGTGCAGCCCTGGTCCATGACCTGGCTGCCCAACGGCGACATGCTGATAACCGAAAAGCCCGGCAGATTACGTATTGTGCGTAACGGTGCACTGATGCCAAATGCCGTTCCAGGTGTCCCCGAGGTCTTTTACGAAGGTCAGGGAGGCCTGTTTGATGTGCTGCCGCATCCTGACTTTGCCGAAAACCAGCTGCTTTACCTGAGTTTTGCCAAGCCGACAGGTGATGGGTCGACCACCGCCATCGTGCGTGGCCGCCTGAGCAATGACCGTTTAAGCGATGTGGAGGAAATATTTGCGGCCAATTCGATCGGGAGAGGCCATTATGGCGGACGCATGGTTTTTGATGCCGAGGGTTATCTCTATCTGAGTCTTGGTGACCGCCAGGCACCGCCTGAAGGCGATCTCAGTGCACACCCGGCGCAGGATACCAGCAACCATCACGGTGTCATCGTCCGCCTCCATGATGACGGGTCCGTGCCTGCTGACAATCCCTTTGCGGGACGTTCAGGGGTTGAACCGGCGATCTGGAGTTACGGACACCGCAGCCCGCAGGGACTGGCCATCCATCCCGAAACCGGTGATATCTGGGAAACCGAGCATGGCCCACAGGGCGGCGATGAACTCAATCACATCGTTGCCGGCAACAACTATGGCTGGCCGGTCATTGGCCGTGGCGTTAACTACGGTCCGGGCGTGCCCATTCATGAAACACTGATACAGGCCGGCATGGAACAGCCTGCGCATTTCTGGGTACCGTCCATCGCCACCTCAGGCCTGATGGTCTATACCGGTGATAAGTTCCCGGAATGGTACGGCGATATCTTCGCCGGCGGTCTGGCTGGACAGCAACTGGCCCATATCATGATGCAGGATGACTACCGCACAGTGGAGCGGGAAGAAACCCTGCTCTACGGCATTGGCCGTGTGCGTGATGTGCGTCAGGGGCCGGATGGCTACATCTATGTTGCCGTTGAAGATGCCAATGGGGCACCCACCTCGGTCATCCGTCTCGAACCAGCGATGTAAGGCAGCATCCAATGCTTAAAAAACCCGGTCAGTTGGCCGGGTTTTTTATGCCCGCTTCCTGACAGGTCTGGCGGGAGCACAGGGCAAAACCGGCAAAATACAGATTCAGCAACAGCGCCAGATTCCACTCAAAGGCATCTTCATAGCGGTCATAGCCCGATCCCAGCCAGGCATCCAGAACCACACTGAGCATGCCTATCGCCAGTAAGGCCATACTCAGAACAAACAGGGCGTCATGCCAGCGTTGTAGCGATCTGCTCTGCCTCACCCTGGCCAGGTCACCCAACTGACGGGTCAACAGCAGCTGTGCCAGGTAGGTAAAGGCAAAGGCCACAACGACCCCACTGCGTCTTATGAAACGGGAGGTTTCGCCCTCCTCTCCCAGGGCCAGGGTATAGAGGATCAGGCAGATTGCCGCGATGCTGCCCAGCCAGGGCATCAGTTTCAGGCTGAGTGGAAACTGACAGGGTCCCGCATCACGACGCCAGCGGGCTGACTGCCACCAGAACAGCAGGGTCACGAGGGCTGCCGGTATCATACTCACCCTGAACCAGAGTTTTTCCGGCATCAATCTGCCGGTTGCACTGATGGAAGTACAGCTGTCCCAATAGGGCACACACCACTCAACATGGCCCAGGCTCGCTGCCAGCAGGTAACTGACATGGGTAGCGATAAAAGGCAGGAGAGCAGCCGCCCAGGCAAGACTGTAAAGCGGCACGCTTCGCGGTATCATCAAGGCTCCATGAGTCATCTACAAATCCCCAACATTATGCAGTTCAATGCACTGACTGACAAAGCAGTGACATTTTTCCTCCTGCTCTGCCTGTGTTTCCCCTCACCGGTACAGGCACAGGAAACACCGTCACGCAGTCTCAGTTGCCAGCAAAACTTCACTCCGGCGCCCGACGGTTTCGATTTCCTTACCGCCAACACCCTGCGCTACAGTGTGCCGGAGAATACCCGAATAAACCGGATTCACATCACCCGGCTACCCATTTTTGATTTGAGCAGTCCCGATGAGGATCTGTGGATTTATGCGCTGGCCAACCGACTGCATATCCAGACGGAAGCAAGCACAATCGAGCAGATTCTGCTTGTTGAAAGCGGTGATGAATATGACCCGCGAAGCCTCCAGGAAAGCGCCCGTCTGCTGCGCCTGCAGAATTTTTTTCAGGATGCCAGCATTCAACCCGTCAGCCTGTGTAATGACCTGGTGGATATCGAAATTGTCACCCGTGACACCTGGTCACTGACCCCTGGAATTTCCTTTGACCGGTCTGGCGGCGAAAATTCCTATGCCATCAATCTCCGTGAAGCCAACTTTCTCGGTAAAGGTAAACTCCTGACCCTGGTCAGAGAGGAAAACATTGACCGTGATACCAATGAATTTCTCTACGATGACAACAATCTTTTCGGTTCCCGTCATACCGTCCGGCTGGGGCTGTCGAACAGCTCTGATGGTTTCAGTCATTTTGCCGATCTTGGCCTGCCTTTCTATGCACTGGACAGCCGCCAGAGCTGGCAACTCAGTGTCGTCAATGAGCGGCTTATCGATAATCTTTTCTTCCGCGGCGAGGAAGTCAGTGAAGTACAGAACCGGCTCAAGGCCCTGTTGTTGCAGGCTGGAATATCAAGAGGTCTGCAGCAGGGCTATAGCCGGCGCTATTTCGCCGGGTATCAGTACCAGGACAATACCTTTTCAGCCACGGACGGGCTGCCACCGCCTGCTGAATTTCCTCAGGACCGCAAACTTTCCTTCCCTTTTCTGGCCTACGAATCATTGGAAGACAATTATGCGACCGGCTTCAATCTGAACCAGATCTATCGCACCGAAGACCTGCATCTGGGACGCTATTTATCACATAAAGTCGGTTTTGCTGCAAAAGCCCTGGGTTCCGATCAGAACCGACTGGTCATTGAAGGCCATTACCGCGACACCCTGATCTACTCAGCGTCAGTCCTGTGGTCACACGAACTGAACTGGCAGGGCCTGTGGAATGTAGACAGCGGAGCCGGTCAGGACATTGAACTCAGTTATCAAAGCCGTTTCTTCAAACACTGGTCAGAACGGCACACGAGCTATATCCGACTGGAAGGGACCTACATCAGAAACATGAACAGCAACCAGCAGGTAACGCTGGGCGGGCTCAATGGTGCAAGGGCTTATGACAATCGCTTTCAGACCGGGGACCGACGTGTGGTTCTCAACCTGGAAGACCGGATTTACAGCAATATTCACCTGTTAAACCTGATCCGGGTTGGCGGAGCGGTATTCATGGACGTCGGCAGCGCCTGGACACCCGGTCAGGAAAATGGCACTGCCAACAGGCTGCTGGCCAATGCCGGTTTTGGGTTGCGCTTTACCGCCAGTAAGGGCGCATCGAGACAGGTTGCCCATCTGGATTTTGCGTTTCCGCTCACCAATGCCAGTGATCCCGCTGTGGATAGTTTCCAGATTGCCTTTAACGTGAAGTCTGATTTTTAAGGCTGACGGCGGATGCTGAAGGCATCAAAATATTCAGGCTCGCCTGGGCTGATGGCCAGATCATCGACTCTGGCGTTTTCCGGCCCGTGCTGCAGCCAGATGAGAAACTGCTGCATCGCCTCCGCATCCGCTTCTGCGGCAATACGCACGGAACCGTCCGCATGATTGCTGACCCATCCCCGGATACCCAGCTTCTCGGCCTGCTCCAGGGTTGAGGCACGGAAAAACACACCCTGCACCCTGCCGCTGACTTTGATGTCCAGATGCTGCATCACGCAGACTCAGCGGGCCGGTATTTCCAGCGGCGGTAGACCCAGATACTGACGTAATGCCGGTCTCGACTGATTTAAATTAAAACGTACCAGGGTAACCAGCCTGTCGATGGCTTCCTGCTGGGTGTCCACAGATTCATCCAGCCAGACGACCCCCTGCCAGAACAGTTGTGATTGCTGTTCTTCCAGCAAAAAGCCCATGACATGGACCACCGCCTGGCTCTCAAAATTATCGCCCCGGTAATCGCGGATAAAAGCGCTCAGGCTGCCATAGGATTCCGGTGACAGCGAGGCCTGCGCTGCCGTGATGGACCCCCCTGCTACGGATGCCAGTGGCCGCAATACCAGCACAGCATGGATGTCGGCCTGCAAAAGGAGGTCCCGGGCTGCAGACGGCGCTGCCGGGATGTTTACAGGCAGAACGGTATGACTCGACACCGCGTCATAATCATCCAGCCGCAGCATACTGACCAGCGCATCTTCAAAGGCCACCCGGGTGCCAAAATCGGGCGCCATGGCAATGACCGAAAAGCGAAGATACTGCGGGGCTTCCTGCGCCTGAAGCGGTGTTATCAACAGCAGAAGGCAAACAGAGAGACATTGACAAGTTTTGGTGATCGGCATTCTGCTTTTCCCATTATGTTATGAAATTATTTCACTACGAAATCTGCACAGATTACAACAGCCTGTTACAGGACTCTTCCAGTGTAATTAACGTTAGCGCTTACAGCCTTAACAACATTTTTTCTTCAGATCAGCTCTTTCTTCAGATCAGGTCCATAACCAGGCAGCTCCAAGTGCCCCGGCTGAATCACCTCCCTGGGGAGGAAGTAATTGAGTATTGATCACATCCGAAAAAATATACTTCCCCCACTTCTCCGGCACTCGCTTATAAATCCCACTGTAGTTCGACAGCCCTCCTCCCAGCACAATACACTCCGGATCGAAGACATTAATAATGGCTGACAGTGCACGGGCCAGTTGATCAATGTAGGCCTCTACACAGGTCTCCGCATTTTCATCACCGTTTTCAGAGAGCATAATCACCTCCCTGCCACTGACCTTTTTTCCACTGAGCAATTGATAGCTGAGACTCAGGCCGGAACCTGATATATAGGTTTCATTGCAGTTCAGCTTCCCGCAGAAGCATTTTCTTGCCTGTTGCAATTCTTCCTGTTTGATCCATGCCAGAGAATTGTGCCCCCATTCCCCGCCAATGCCATTCACGCCAGTAATGATTTTTCTTTCAACAACAAGACCTCCGCCACAACCTGTACCCAGAATGGCACCAAAAACCGTGTTGAAGTTTTTTCCCGCACCACACACAGCCTCTGCAAGAGCAAAACAGTTGGCATCATTATTAAAGCGGATTTCCCGTTGACAAAGCTTCTCCAGCTCTCCCAGAAAGTCTATGCCGTTAAGTTCTGTGGTGTTGGAATTTCTTAATAATCCCCTGGCATTGATTGAGCCTGGTCCACAAATTCCAATACTGCATTGCTGTGCAGCCTGCTCTTCGAGCTGCACTATCAGCGTATGAATAGCCTGCAGGATTTCATGGGGATTTCCCCTGGGTGTGACAAACCGTTTTCTGAAAAGGACCTGTTCTCCATCAAGCACAATCCCTTCTACTTTAGTTCCACCAAGGTCAATACCTATTCGCATAAATCACTCTGACAGTAACAAGACATTCTGTCCAAGTGTAATGTAACTACAAACGTCTATGCACTAGCTTTATGGGGATAACAAACAGCTCGTTAATATCCAAACTTCCATATTCAGATAACAAAACAGTAGTTAAAGTGCAGTGCCGATCAATCTGTTTCTGACAAGCCGCCTCGCGTCACGATCAGGGATTAGATAAATTTTTTCTATCACTGAATTCGAGGTAGGTTGATCCCGGGACATCACCCGGTCAATGCCGGAGATAACTTCCTGATTGTTGTTGGCGGTAATTTCAATTTCATTGGTCAGACGGAAACCGGGAACGTTATGCCTGAGAATCAGCAGATAGGAACGTGAGCCTACAAAATCAACCAGCAGACTCTGCGTATCCAGCACCTGCCAGCCAATGCTGTTCCAGTTGCGGAAACTGTCCCCCTCTTCCAGCTCTTCAAAAATATATTTACTGTCCAGTGACTGGGCGTTAGCCAGCAAAGGACTAAGCAGGAATGCGATCACAAAAATTCGCAGTTTGTTGATCATGGCGTCACCTCGCTTTTAATTCCGCATAGCAGCAAATTGTCTTTTGATGATGCCACTGTAAAGCAGCCGGCATTAATCCCGCCTGAACAAGGTTAACTATTTCCACAAATATAACTCACTGAAAATACTGTA
>CAZKJY010000053.1:0-8901 GCA_964553165.1 uncultured Enterobacteriaceae bacterium | reverse complement strand
CAGTCTGCAGCCGCAGTTTCCCCGTGCAGGAATTCTCAAAATTATTGTCAGTCGGGGGCAGGGAGGCAGAGCTTATCGGCCGGCCCAGCAGATGCAGGCAACGCGTATCATCACCCTCCATGACTTGCCCGATTATGCCGCTTTTGATCAGTCAGCTGGGGTATCGGTGTTTGTCTGTCAGCATCGGCTCTCGGAACAGCCGGACCTGGCGGGCATCAAGCATCTGAACCGCCTGGACCAGGTGATGGCTTCCCGTGAATGGCCGGATGAGCGGTATTTTGAAGGTCTGATGTGTGATCAGCAGGGTAATGTGATTGAGGGGACCCGCAGTAATCTTTTTTTTGCCGAAGCGGGTAGGCTGTATACCCCGGCAATCAGAAGCTGTGGCATAGCCGGTATACTCAGAGACTATCTCCTGGAAAAGCTGGGCAGCGAGATCGCGCTGGACGGGGAACTGCCACTACCACGTCTGTTGCAGGCCGATGAAGTTTTCCTGTGTAATAGTGTCATGGGAGTCTGGCCGGTCAGGCATCTGCAGCTTGGCAATACGGAACAGAATTTTACCCCCGGCAAGTGGACTGAAAAGGCAGGGGCAATCTTTGATGCCCTACTGGAACCCGATGCAGTATCTTAAACACATGCAATGGCACAAGCGGCTGGTTTTCTGGGCCTATATTGTTCTTGTCTGCCTCTTGCTCAGAGTCGCGTTTTTTTATCAGCATCTGCATGCCGATTTGCAAATACCGGAAACTGAACAGCGTCCCTACCTGCTGGCTGTCAGCAGCGGGCAGTCATTTTCCAGTCTGAGCAGCCATCTGGAGCAGGCCGGCATCATCGACAGCAGCTTTGATTTTCGGGTGTATGCCCGTTTAGCGGGCAAGGCGGAGCTGGTGCAGGCTGGGGAATATGTACTGACTGAAGGCATGAGCGCACTGGACCTGCTGGACAAGATGGTGCGCGGGGATATCTTCTACTGGCAACTGAGTATCCCGGAAGGCTGGACACTGGCTCAGGCCATCAGACAGATTCAGCGGCACCCTCAAGTTGTGACAACCCTGGATTTGATGGACACACAGCAGCTGCGGAGTCTGTTCACAACAGAGCTTTATCCGGAAGGCCTGTTTTTTCCTGACACCTACAATTTCAGCACGGGGACCAGTGATCGTGAATTGCTCATCCGGGGAGCACAGATGATGCAGGGGGTACTGGCGGAAGAGTGGCAGCGTCGCGCTGTTGGCCTGCCATTTGATACGCCCTATGAAGCGCTGATTATGGCCTCAATCGTTGAAAAGGAAACTGGCCTGGCGGAAGAACGCCCCCTGATAGCCGGCGTTTTCGTGAATCGGCTGCAGAATAACATGCGACTGCAAACAGACCCCACCGTCATCTACGGATTGGGGGACAGTTTCAGCGGAAATTTGACCCGTGCAGATCTGCAGGCAGTGACCCCCTATAATACCTACCGGATAAACGGCCTGCCGCCGACGCCGATTGCTCTGCCGGGTCGTGACGCAATTAAGGCTACGCTGAACCCAGCCGTAAACGATTATTTTTATTTTGTCGCCAAAGGAGATGGCAGCCACTATTTTTCCAGTACACTGGAAGAACATAATGCGGCTGTCGCCCGCTATCAACTGGGTATTGAGAATTAATGAGTAGTCGCAGTATTGAACCGGGTCTTATCGTCTTTGAAGGGGTTGACGGCGCTGGCAAGGGCGTCCAGAGCAGGGCGCTGGAATCTGCCATGCGGGCAGCCGGTTATACGGTCAAGCTGACGCGCGAACCGGGAGGCTCTCCCTCGGCCGAACTGATCCGGCAGCTGATCGTGGAAGGCGCAGTAGATCGCTGGGACGATATCAGTGAACTGCTGCTGATTTATGCAGCGCGGCGTTCCCATCTGCAGGAGACCATCAAACCGGCACTGGCAGCAGGCAGCTGGGTTATTTCAGATCGCTTTGCGGATTCTTCACGGGCCTTTCAGGGCATTGCCGGCGGCCTGGGGCTGCCTTTGGTAGAACAGATTCATCAGCTCGTGGTTGGAGATTTCCGGCCAGTTCTGACACTGGTACTGGATCTGGATCCGCAAATCTCCCTGCAGCGTGCTGAGGCGCGGGGCGGCAATGAGGATCGCTTTGAACAGAAAGGCCTGCAGTATCAGCAAAAAGTTCGCGCAGGCTTTCTGCAGCTGGCTGCCGCTTCGCCGGACACGCACGTTGTCATCAATACCGATGCCAGCATTGAGGATGTGCAAAAAACCATCAGGGATGTTGTTACCGCCAGACTGGGTCTGACCCTATGAATGAGCGCTTGCCCTGGACACAAGCGTTTATCCAGCGCATGGAGAAGCTGGCGATCAGCAACAAACTGGGACACGCCTACCTATTGCAGGGCCCCAAAGGCCTGGGTAAGCATGCAGCCGCGATGGATCTTGCAGCCTTGCTGTTTTGTCAGAACAAACTCGACTCTGAAATCTGCGGGAACTGTCAGCCCTGCCGCTTGTTTGCTGCCGGCACGCATCCGGATTTTCTGAGTCTGATGCCGGAAGAGGGAGCCCGCCAGATTAAAATTGAACAGATCAGGAACAGTCAGTCATTTATTGCCAATACGCCCCTGTTCGGCAAATATAAAATGCTGCTCATTGAACCGGCGGAAAGCCTGAATATCAATGCAGCAAATGCGCTGCTGAAAAATCTTGAGGAGCCCGCTGCAGGCACTCTGTTTTTTCTGGTGAGCCATCAGCCCGGTGCCTTGCTGCCAACAATTCGCAGCCGCTGCCAGCAGGTCAAATTTACAGTGCCGGACAAAGCACTGGCAATGACATTTCTGAAACACACTCTGACAGAATCCCAGGCACAACAGGCACTCGATCTGAGTCGGGGGGCTCCCCTGAAAGCACTGGCCCTGGCAGATGAAAATAATTTACAGGCAATCAGCGCCATACACCAAAACTTGCTAGACTTGTTTAAGGGGCAGCTGAGTGTTATCAATGCAGCTGCCGGGTGGGACAAACTTGAGGATGATATTTTGCTGGAGAGTCTGTTAACCGCAATCAACATACTGGCGAGAAACCTGCAGCTTGAGGAGTCTGCCAGATCTGATATTGCCTCATCCCGTGCCTTGAATTCCCTTCTGCAGATGATGCAGAGAAAACATCTGAGTGCCCTGCATGAGTTCTATCAGCTGCTTATCAGAGCAAGAGGCATGTTGCAGGGGCGTTCCAATCCAAACCGGCTTTTGTTGCTTGAATCCCTCTGCATGCATTGGGCAAAACTGCCGACACAGCATTCGTCAGACTTACAGTTTTCATCATGAAACCTGCTACAAACCAGCCTTTCAGCCGTGGCATCTTATCTGTCAGCATTGCAGACATTTCGGTATTGCATGCGTCCTATATGCCCTTTCTTGAAAATGGCGGAATCTTTATTCCAACCAGCAAGCAGTATCAGATAGATGATGAAGTCTTCCTCTTACTGAGCCTCGCCCGGGAAACTGACAGGATTCCCGTCAATGGAAAAATTGCCTGGGTTACACCGCTGAATGCGCAGGGAAACAAGGCGCCTGGCATTGGGGTTCAGTTCACTGAAAAGAACAGCGAAGCAAAAAAGAAAATTGAAGAATTACTGGCTGATCTGTTGAATTCCGACAAGCCGACCCACACGCTCTAGAAACCGGCAACCCCACCGTCATTGCGTGGATCAGACATGCCTTCATAGGCCTCGCCGACTACCATGATCGAATTGGCATCGCCAATGCTGAAGGGGGAGGTGGTTATCCCCACATGGCCCATCTCTCGCAGCTCGCTCAGGGCCTGTTCCGAAATGGCCCCGGATTCATATCGCACGATATTGGGTAGCCATTGATGATGAATGCGAGGACTGCTGACAGCATCTTCAATGGTCATCCCATGATCGATGGCGTTGAGTATGACCTGCAGAACCGTATTGATAATAGTGGAACCGCCAGGAGACCCCGTCACCAGGAATAATTCCCCGCCCCGGGTTATTATTGTGGGACACATGGAACTCAGCATGCGTTTTGCAGGTTGAATTTCATTGGCTAAGCGCCCGATGAGGCCAAAATTGTTTGCCACGCCGGGGCTGCTGGAAAAATCATCCATTTCATTGTTCAGTAAAAAGCCGGTGCCGGGGACAACGAATTTGTTACCGTAGGAGGAATTCAGCGTGGTTGTGATTGAAACGGCATTACCGGCATCGTCAATAATCGAGTAATGCGTAGTTTCCATGCTTTCGGCAGGCCACCTTTTGGCATCAACGTCCTCACTCAGACTGGCCTGTTCCGGGTCGAAGTCTGCAAAACGGCGTTGAGCATACTCTTTTGATAGCAGCATGGCGCTGGGAACCTCATAAAAATCAGGGTCGCCCAGATGTTCAGCCCGGTCAGCATAGGCACGACGCTGAGCTTCGATCATCAGATGCAGGGTCTCTGGACTTCCCCAGCCAAGACTGCCGAGATCGTATGGTTCAAGCATGTTCAGCATCTCAATGATCAGTGTGCCACCTGAAGAAGGGCTGGGCATCGACCAGATATCGTAGCCGCGGTAGGTGCCATGGACCGGTTCGCGCCAGACAGGTTCGTAGGCAAGCAGGTCTTCATGGGTGATCAGGCCATCATTGGTCTGCATGCTGTCGACCAGCAGATCTGCTGTTGTGCCCTGGTAAAAGCCATCACGTCCCTGAGCCGATATTAATTTGAGTGTGGCAGCGAGTTCCGGCTGTTGCCACAGGTCCCCAGCTTCATAAGGCTGACCATCCTTGCTGAAAATCTGCATGGAAGAGGGATAAGGAGCAAAACGGGGCAGGGTGTTTTCAAATTGTGAGGCCAGATCTTCATTCAGCACAAAACCCTCTTCAGCAAGGGCAATGGCGGGGGCCATCACGGTTTCACGGGACAGTGTCCCGAATCGGTCGAGTGCTTCCAGCAGGCCAGCGACGGTTCCGGGAACACCACTGGCCTTCAGACTGTTCAGGGACAGGCGTCTGTCAACTTCGCCGTTGGCATCCAGAAACATGTCCCGATAGGCTGCCAGCGGAGCTTTTTCACGAAAATCCAGGGTAAAAACTTCACCATCAGCGTTGCGCATGACCATAAAACCGCCACCGGCTATGTTGCCTGCTGAGGGGTAGGTTACAGCGAGGGCAAATCCTACTGCGACAGCCGCGTCAACGGCGTTACCACCCTGCTGGAGAATATCCTTGCCGACTTCAGAGGCAATATCGGAGCGGGAGCTGACCATGCCATTGTCGGCGCGCTGGAACTCTGCCAGTACCTGACTGGCAGGGAATAGGAAAATCAGTAGTAATAAACAGAGTTTCTTCACAACAATCGCCGCTTAGCTCAGTGAGCAGGCTGTCTGGAGCACCAGATGAGTCTGGTCTCATTGTCACCTGCAGTGAGTGAAAAGTTGCTAGCCCAGTAATTCAAGCAGGGCTTCTTTTTTCTCCGGGGGCAGGGCGTCGAGTCGCTTTTTGAGCACATCGCTGGTGACATGTTCTTCTTTGCCGGTCTGCGAACTGGCGTATTTCATGTTTTGCATTTCGCTAAGTAATTCGTCACTGGCAAAATCCTGCAGATCCTCATGGGGGAGAGACTGCTGAATATGCTTTTCCAAAACCATGATGATTTCAGAATTCATGCTTCTGCGATTGCTTTCAGACAGGGTTTTTATCTGTTCACGTAATCCCTTGGGCAAACGGATGACGAATTTCTCAACCAGAGCAGGGCTGCTTTTAGTAGAGTCGCTCACTTAGTTTCTCCTGGATTTAGTCCGGTGTATTGGCAAGTATTGCACAAACGCATCCATCATAACGTTTTGTAACAAAAGTGGGTATGTTTTTTGTAAAATTAGATGGCATTTTAGCTGAACGTGATTTTATCTAAGCCTTTTAACTGGGAATTCCATGCAAAAATATGATTTGTTCGTGATCGGGGCCGGTTCTGGCGGGGTTCGTACCGCCCGTATGGCAGCTTCCTATGGTGCCCGGGTTGGCATCGTTGAGGAATTGTATCTTGGCGGTACCTGTGTGAATGTGGGTTGTGTTCCCAAAAAACTTTACACCTATGCCAGTCATTTCCACTATGACTTTGAGGACAGCAGGGCCTATGGCTGGACCGGACCCCGGCAGGCTTTTGACTGGGCGACACTGCGTGATAACAAACAGCAGGAAATCGGCCGTCTCAATGGGATCTACCACGACATCCTCAATTCAGCCGGTGTTGAAGTGATGACAGGGCATGCCAGTCTCAGAGATGCCAATACCGTAATCGTCAGTGACAGAACCCTGGCAGCTGACAGGATTTTGCTGGCTACCGGGGGCTGGCCTTTCGTGCCGGATATCCCTGGCCGGGAACTGGTTGTTACCTCCAATGAAATTTTTGATCTCCCCGAGTTTCCACAATCCATTCTGATCGTCGGTGGTGGTTACATCGCGGTGGAATTCGCTGGAATCTTTGCCGGACTGGGTGCCAGCACGAGCCTGTCATACCGTGGCAGCAGGCTGCTCAGCAATTTTGATCATGACCTGTGTGAAAAATTCACAGCTGAACTGGCAAAACACGTAAAACTGCTGCTGGAGTCCGATATTGACGCCATTCGCGAAGACAGCCAGGGCAAACGGCTGGTGACATTCAGGGATGGTAAAGAAGCGGCTTTTGACTGTGTGCTGTATGCCACCGGACGGCGTCCGCGGCTGGAGGGCCTCGGCCTGGAAAATACCCGCGTTAGCCTGGACGGGAAGGGTTATATTGAGGTGAATGAGGGGTTTCAGACGGCTGAACCTTCTATTTACGCGCTGGGGGATGTCATTGGTCGCCTGGGGCTGACGCCGGTTGCCCTGGCAGAAGGAATGGTGCTGGCAAAAAGGCTTTTCGGTAAGCAGACAGACGCTGAAATGGACTACAGCAATATTGCCACAGCCGTGTTCAGCCACCCGAACCTGGCCACGGTGGGCTTAAGCGAAGAGGCAGCCACCAAGCTTGGCAAACAGGTTGATGTTTACGAAAGCGACTTCAGGCACCTGAAGCATACCCTGAGTGGCCGCGATGAGCGGACCTATATGAAAGTCGTGGTGGAGCAGGCCAGCGGCCGTGTGCTGGGCATGCACATGATGGGGACGGATGCTGGCGAAATCATTCAGGGTTTTGCCGCGGCCATGAAATGCGGCCTGACCAAGACCCAACTGGATCAGACCATTGGGATTCATCCAACGGCCGCCGAAGAGTTTGTCACCATGAGAAATAAAAGAAAATAGATAAAAAACAATGCTATAAAAGGATTACTTAATGAAAGGTATAAAGATAAAACTGCCCGCCGGACTGGATAATCTCCACTATGTAGATCTGGGCGAAGCACCGGATCCTGGACCTGATGAGATTCAGGTCAGAATCCAGGGAAGTTCACTGAATTATCATGATTACAGCGTCGTTAAAGGGTTCATGAACCCGGCAGAAGGGCGTATCCCCCTGTCAGATGGCGCCGGCGTCATTACAGCCATTGGCGATAATGTCAGCGAATTTGCCGTCGGTGACAGGGTGGTTTCCTGCTTTTTTCCGGACTGGCAGGATGGCCCACCCCTTGTCGCAGATTTTGCCCGCACCCCGGGAGATGGCATTGATGGCTATGCACGGGAAAAGGTCACCAAACCCGCACACTGGTTTACCCATGCGCCCGAAGGTTACAACGCCATAGAGGCTGCAAGCCTCACCACAGCGGGCCTCACAGCCTGGCGCTCTCTGGTTGTTCACGGCAATCTGAAGGCCGGAGATACTGTCCTGGTGCTCGGAACCGGCGGCGTTTCCATCTTCTCCCTCTTATTTGCCAAAGCCATGGGCGCACGGGTCTTTGCCACCTCCTCATCTGAGGAAAAAATTAAACGTTTACAAGAACTTGGCGCTGAACAGACACTGAATTACAAGCAAGACCCCGAATGGGGAAAAACCGTCCTGGACTGGACGGATGGTCGGGGTGTTGACCACATAATAGAAGTCGGCGGTCCGGCCACGCTGCCACAGTCCATAATGGCCGGGCGAATCGGTGCACATATACATCTCATGGGCGTATTAACCGGTATCAAGGGTGATATACCGACCGCCATGTTCATGCGCAAGCAAATGAAGATGCAGGGCATGATTGTCGGTAACCGTCGGCATCAACAGGAAATGATCAGAGGCATCAATGCCACCGGGGTCAAACCGATCATTGACAAGGTGTTTCCGCTGGAGGAGCTCGCCGATGCTTTCCGTTATGAAGAAGCTGGGAGTCATTTCAGTAAAATTGGTGTGTCGATTTAATCCAACTGACAAACTCAAAAACAAGCGTTTTCGCGTCAATTCATGGAAATAAGTCGTTGATCAAAAAGGGGATAATGTTACTAGTCTACTATTTCCGGTAATCTTTACTACCCCTTCAGATCATTCCGATATCAAACAAAATGCGGAAGTTCCGGTAACTACAATTACAGGAACTAGGCATGTGCTTATCTGACCTTAACAGGAAAATTTATAATGTTCTTAGGGGCTTAGAAGATTTGGATGATGAAATATTGTTTGGTTCTGAGAGATCGAGTTATGAGGAGTTACTAAAAGATGAAACAAGGCTTTTGAAGAAGCTAGAAGCTTTGTATCTAGAAGTATTTAAATTGATATTAGATGATTACCCATATTTTCCCCTGATTTGTCAGATTGAATGTAAAAATGCTGACATTGATGATAGATAAGAAAAATCGGACAAAATGTTAGTTTGAGAAATTCACTATATTTTGGACACTGTAGCTGCGATGATAGAAGACCTTAAATTTTTTTATGGTTTTTATGGAAATGCTCTAATTCCAGTTAAACCAAAGGAATATGATGCCAGCTACATGGGATGTACCTAAATTTTTACGA
>CAZKJY010000052.1:0-8923 GCA_964553165.1 uncultured Enterobacteriaceae bacterium | reverse complement strand
CATTGCGCGGATTCTGGCGAGTTGCCTTAACTGTGAAGAGGGTGTTACCTCAGAGCCCTGTGGCAAGTGCAGTGCCTGCCAGGAGATTGAAGAGGGGCGTTTCATTGATCTGATTGAAGTGGATGCCGCCTCCCGCACCAAGGTTGAGGATACCCGAGAGTTGCTGGATAACGTCCAGTATGCACCTACAAGAGGCCGCTACAAGATTTACCTGATTGACGAAGTACACATGCTGTCCGGGCACAGTTTCAATGCCCTTCTGAAGACCCTGGAAGAACCCCCTCCACACGTGAAATTCCTACTGGCCACCACTGATCCGCAAAAGCTGCCGGTCACCGTGCTGTCCCGTTGTCTGCAGTTCAACCTGAAGAATTTAAGCCCGGAACTCATCAAGGACCACCTGCAGTTTATTCTGGAGCAGGAGCAGATTCCCTCTGAGGATGAGGCCCTGTGGCAGATCGGCCGGGCTGCGCGAGGCAGCGTCCGTGATGCGCTGACCCTGCTGGACCAGGCGATTTCATTCTGTGATGGCAAGATTACGGATGCTGAGATCAGTTCCTTTCTGGGTACCATTAACCAGTCACTCATCTATCAGTTGGTCGATGCCCTGATCGCCGAGGATGCGGCAGCCGTTCTGACAACGATAGAGCAGGCAGCCGAGCAGTCTCCGGATTTCGCTTCCCTGCTGGAAAGTTTACTGTCCTACCTGCACCGGCTGGCGATTGCCCAGGTGGTCCCGGATGGCCTGGATAATTCCCAGGGAGATAAAAAGCAGTTGCTTGCCCATGCAGAAAGCCTGTCTGCCGAAAATGTGCAACTGTATTACCAGATTGCTCTCAAGGGACGGGAAGACCTGCCGCTGGCGGTCGATGAGAGGGCCGGGATTGAGATGATCCTGTTACGCATGCTGGCCTTTACCCCTAAGGCAGGCAGGACCGCAGTCGCTGCAAATACGGGGGGCAGACAGGACCGTGCGGATGAAACGGTCGTTCAGGCGGCGCAAAAAAAAAAGCCTCTAGAAACGCTTGAAGTAAAAGCGCGCGCTACCCCCGAACCAGCCCGGGCAGAAGATATTCCACCGGCAAGCCCAAAAACTGCATCCACTGAAGCCGGATCCGGCAGCGACAGGGCATCCGTTAAACTGGCAGACCTTAAACCTGAGGACTGGATTACCGTCTATTATGGTCTCGATTTGAAAGGCATGGCCAAAAGCATCGCAGCCCAGTGTCTGCTGACAGAGGTGAATGATGCAGCACTGACGCTGATGCTGGACAGGAGTCAGCATGCTGTATTCAGCGAAGAGCAGCAGCAAAAAATCGGACAGGCGCTGACAGATTATTTTGGCCAGGAGATCCGACTCACCATGCAGTCCGGGGAACTTGATCCTGAACAGGAGACTCCGGCTGCCTTTCGTGCCAGAAAGCAGCTCGAACGGCAAAAAACAGCCGAGAATCTATTTCGCAATGATGCTAATGTAAAAATCCTGGTGGAGCGCTTTGGGGGCAGTATATTGACTGACAGCATCAAACCGCTGACGCCGGAAGACTATTAATCGCACAGAGGAAACAATGGCAGATTTTTCCAGCCTGATACAGCAGGCAAAACAGATGCAGGAGCAGATGCAAAAGGCCCAGGAGGAGCTGGCTAAAAAGGAACATGTGGGTGAAGCCGGTGCCGGTCTGGTCAGGGTCACCATTAACGGCAAGCATGAGGTCAGGCAGGTTGAAATTGATCCCTCCCTGTTGCAGGAAGATAAAACACTGCTGGAAGATCTGGTGGCTGCTGCCATGAATGCTGCCGTCAAAAAAGTCGCTGAGAGCAACAAGGACCAGCTTACCGGTATGGCAGCCGGATTGAATTTGCCGGAAGGTTTTAAATTTCCGTTCTAGCATGAATTACAGTCCATTAATTGAGCAGTTAATCAAAGCCTTTCAACGTTTGCCGGGTGTTGGACCCAAGTCGGCACAGCGTATGGTGCTGCACTTCCTCGAAAAGGACCGGGAGGGTGGACGTCAGCTGTCAAAAGCACTGGAGGCTGCCATGGAAGGGGTGGGGCACTGCAAACAATGCCGCACGCTGTCCGAGACGGACACATGCCATATCTGTCAGGATGGCCGCCGGGACCAGAGCCTCCTCTGTGTCGTGGAGACTCCTGCAGATGTCTTTGCCGTTGAACATTCCAGTACCTATAAAGGCTATTATTTTGTGCTGATGGGGCACCTTTCTCCCATTGACGGGGTGGGGCCCGAGCAGTTGGGCATCCATGATCTGCTGCAGCGCGTAAAACACTCGGCTGTGACGGAAGTCATACTGGCAACCAACCCGACAGTGGAAGGCGAAGCCACAGCCTATTACATTGCCGAGCAGCTCAGAGAGCCGGACCTGCTTGAGCGTAAGCTCACGGTCAGCCGGATAGCACATGGCATCCCTCTGGGCGGAGAGCTCGAGTACATTGACGGCGGCACACTGGGACACTCATTTGCCGGGCGTCAGAAAATCAGTGGCCATTAAATCAGGCAGCTTGAACAACACTCAGGAGTTCCAAGACGCGTGAGTTCAGAAAGCGTTCCCAGTTGTGAATTTACCCTGGTCAATGATGAGCAAAGCCTGCACACGCTTTGTGCTCAGTGGCAATCGCTGCCATTTCTGGCGATTGATACCGAATTTATGCGCGTGGATACTTTCTATCCGCAACTGGCACTCCTGCAGATTAATGATGGTAGCCGACTCTATCTTATAGATCCTTTACGTATTAATGACTGGGAGTCCTTCAGGGACCTGATGCGTCAGCCCACGGTGGTCAAAATTTTCCATTCCTGTTCGGAAGATCTCCTGGTGTTCGCACATACGTTCAAACTCCTGCCGGTGCCGGTTTTTGATACCCAGATTGCCAATGCCTATCTGAATGAAGGGTTTGGCATCAGTTACCAGAATCTGGTGGCAGCGCATAGTGGTCATGAAATCCCGAAAGGGGAAACCCGCTCGGACTGGTTGCAGCGTCCTCTCAGTCAGCAGCAACTGGACTATGCTGCGTTGGATGTTGAATACCTGCCGCAGATTTACCGTCGCCAGATTGAGCAGCTGGAAGAGCGGCAGCGACTGCACTGGGTTGAAGAGGACTGCCAGCGCTTGCTGGGCAACTATCAGGACGAACTGACGCAGGATTTCTCCCGAGCTTACACAGGGTTTTCGGCAGCCTGGCAACTGGATGGCAATGAACTGGTCCTGCTTAAACTGCTGGCCGAGTGGCGTGAGATACGAGCCCGAGAACGCAACAAGCCTAAAAACTGGATCCTGCGGGATCACGCCATTCTGGAAATTGCCAAAACTCACCCAGCCAGCCGGGGTCAGTTGCAACGAGTCGATGGCATTAACAGCAACTTTATTCACTACGAAGGCGAAGCCATTCTGGCTCTGGTAAAGCAGGCGGAAACCATGCCCGCCATGGATAACCACTTTCCCAGACCATTGACAAATTCCCAGAAGAAACTCTTCAAGAAAGCCCAGGCACTGGTGAGACAAAAGGCAGAGGGCCTGGGGCTGCCGGTCGAAATTCTGGGGCGAAAGCGATTATTACTGTCTGTGTTTTATGAAGTGCTTGCCCACCAGGGCGAAACCAAGGAAAAGATAGATCCGCAAAGCCTGTCCCTGCCAGAAGAGTTCAATGGCTGGCGCCGCGAGTATCTGCTGAATGATTTGCTGGAGCTGCTGCAATGAGTCCGCTTCTGTGCACCATTTACAAGGGAGCCCGGGAAGATGAAATGTATCTTTACGTGGAAAAAGGCAGTGATCTGTCACAGATTCCGGCAGAGTTATTGGCTAGACTGGGCCCCCTGAAAGTGGTGATGACGCTGGCGCTGACAGCAGACAGAAAGCTGGCCCGTGTGCAGACTGACAAGGTGCTCGAGGATATTCAAAGCAAAGGCTATTTTCTGCAACTGCCACCCAATATTCATGCGCCGGTATTCACTTATGGGGAATAGGAAACAGCAGGAAACTGCATTCTGGAAACAGAAATCGCTGGCCGCAATGAGCCGGGAAGAATGGGAATCCCTTTGCGATGGCTGTGGCAAATGCTGTCTGCACAAGCTGGAGGATGAGGACAGTGGTGAGCTTGCCTACACCCGCGTCATTTGCCGCTATTTTGATGAAGACAGCTGTCGTTGCCAGGTTTATACCGAGCGCAAAACGCTGGTGCCGACTTGTGTTGTGCTAACGCCGGGGAACCTGAAAGATTTGCCCTGGATGCCACAAACCTGTGCCTATCGCCTCTTGTATGAAGGCAAGGATTTACCGGCCTGGCACCCGCTGTTAAGCGGGAGCCGTAAGCAGATTGAAGAAAGTGGAAATACCGTTGCGGGCAAGGTAATCTCGGAAGACTATGTCCATGAAGATGGTTATGATGAACATCTGGTAAAGTGGGTCAGTTAATATAGTGATGGAGTTGGAATAGGACTAGATGGAAACACTGGATTACCTCATGGCATGGTTGGTTTATCTGCTAGCGGCAGTTGCTCTGTCCTGGTTGCACTGGAAACTGGCCAGAAAACTGTTCTGGCTGGATCTGGCCTATGTCATGCAGGGGACGCTGATGGCCATTATTTTCACCCCCTGGTATGTGCTGCCGGACCAGAACATCCTGGCACCTGCGATTATCATTTTTGTGATGGATATCGTCACCATCGAAACCGTTGCAGGGATCAGAGCCCTGGTGCCCATGGCCATGGTGGTTATCCTGGTTGATCTGCTTATCATCATTGGCATAGCCACCTACCGCATCAGAAAAGTCAGGCGTTTACTGGATGTGAAAAAAGCCAGGCGTTTACGACAGCAAACCTGAAACAGCAGGTGTGATATCACACCGGTTAGTCCCCATGGCGATCCAATATCCGATTCAATTTCCCGAAGCGCTTCCGCTCACCCAAAAACTGGAAGAAATCAGTACGGCCATCACTCGTCATCAGGTCGTCATCGTCGGTGGTGAAACCGGTTCCGGGAAAACGACACAATTACCAAAAATCTGTCTGAGCCTGGGCAGGGGTGAATCGGCCATGATTGCCCATACCCAGCCACGCCGGCTTGCAGCCAGAACCGTCAGTCAGAGAATTGCCGACGAGTTGCAGGTCAATCTGGGCGAAGAGGTTGGTTTCCAGATCCGCTTTGACGATAAAAGCAATCAACTCACCCGTATCAAGCTGATGACCGACGGTATCCTGCTCGCGGAAATCCAGCAGGACCCGCAATTATCACGTTATGACACCATTATCATCGACGAAGCGCATGAGCGCAGTCTCAATATAGACTTTCTGCTGGGCTATCTTAAACGTCTGCTGCCCCGGCGCCCAGATCTGAAACTGATCATCACCTCGGCAACGATTGATCTGGAAAAATTTTCCGCTCATTTCAGTCAGGCACCCATCATTGAAGTGTCCGGGCGCAGCTATCCGGTGGAACTGTTCTACCGGCCTGTGGCTGAAATGGAAGAACAGGAACTGGGAGACAGTATTATTGCCGCGCTGCAGGAACTGTTTTCACTGGAACGGGAACTGGGACATAAGCGAGGCGACGTTCTGGTGTTTCTGAGCGGGGAGAGGGAAATTCGTGATGTTGCCCTGGCACTCAGGAAGGCAAAACTCGGACAGCTGGAAATCCTGCCACTTTATGCCCGACTCAGTAACAAGGAACAGAACCGGATCTTTCAGTCCCATGCCGGTCGTCGCATCGTGCTGGCCACCAATGTTGCGGAAACCTCCATTACCGTACCGGGAATAACTGCGGTCATTGATCCCGGAACCGCGCGCCTGAGCCGTTATTCGGTCAGAAACAAGATTCAGCGCTTACCCATCGAACCGATCTCCCAGGCCAGTGCCAATCAACGCGCTGGTCGTTGTGGGCGTGTGGCTCCCGGCATCTGTATTCGGCTCTACAGTGAAGATGATTTCAGGAGTCGTCCTGCCTTCACCGATACTGAAATTACCCGGACCAATCTGGCATCGGTTATTTTGCAGATGCATGCGCTCGGTCTCGGCGATATCGCGGACTTTCCTTTTCTGGACAAGCCGGAGCCCAAAGCCATCAATGATGGCCAGAAAGTCCTGCAGGAAATTGGCGCACTGGACAAGCAGGGACAACTCACCCGGGCCGGTCGCTTGATGGCTCGTCTGCCGGTTGACCCCCGCTTTGCCCGCATGCTGCTGGAAGCTTCCACCCGCGCCTGTCTGAGTGAAGTACTGATAATTGTCAGTGCCATGAGCATTCAGGATCCGCGTGAACGTCCGCTGGATTTCCAGCAGCAGGCTGACCAGAAACATCAGGAATTTGAGGATCCCCGTTCTGATTTCCTCAGTTTCATCCGCTTATGGGAGCGCTTTGAAGCCAACCGCCAGCAGATGTCCCAGAGCCAGTTAAGGACTTATTGCCGGAAATATTTTCTTTCTTTCCTGCGCATGCGTGAATGGCGTGATATTCACCGCCAGCTGCATTTGCAATGCCGAAACCTGGGCCTGAAGGAAAACCAGCAGCCTGCCAATGAAGATGACATTCATCAGGCCCTGTTAGCCGGACTGATTTCCCAGGTGGCCTTTCGTTATGACAGGGATGAATACCTTGGCACCCGTAACCGGAAGTTTCAGCTATTCCCTGGCTCCAGCCTGTTCAAAAAAAATGCCAGGTGGATCCTGTCGGCTGAACTGGTAGAAACCAGTCGGCTGTATGCCCGGCTGAATGCCAGCATACAGCCTGAATGGGTGGAAAACCTGGCAGGGGAGCTGCTGACCCGTGAATACCTGGAACCACACTGGGAGAAAAAGCGTGGTGAAGTCATGGCCTATGAAAAGGTCTCACTTTATGGCCTGACCTTGGTCGAAAAGCGCAAAGTGTCGTTCACTCAAATAGATCCGATGCTAAGCCGGGAGCTTTTTATCCGTCAGGGGCTGGTGCCAATGGATGTTGATACCCGCCTGGGCTTTTATCAGCATAACCAGCAACTGATCGCCGAGATTAACAGTCTGGAAGAGAAAACCCGGCGCCGGGACATTCTGGTGGATGATGAAATTCTGTACCAGTTTTATGCCGACAGACTGCCAGTAAATGTCTGTACACAGAGATCCCTGGAGAGATGGGTCAAAAGCCTGGATAAAACAGCTGGCCGGCAGCTTTATCTGAAACAATCCGACCTGACCAGACAGGATGCCGCGGCCCTGAATCTCGAGGCTTTTCCGGATCAGCTCACGACGCCTTCAATGTCCCTGAAGCTGGAATATGAATTTGCGCCAGGAAAGGTGGACGACGGCATTTCTGTGGAAGTTCCGGTCTCTGCACTGAGGCAGTTAAAGGAGGAAGACCTGGACTGGCTGGTTCCAGGAATGTTACGGGAAAAATGTATCGCCCTGGTAAAAGCCCTGCCCAAAAACCTGCGTAAACACTTTGTACCGGTTCCGGATGTCATCGACCGGCTATTACCGGGATTGAGCGCCCACAAGCACGGTAATCTGAAACAGCTGCTGGCCAGAGCATTGACTGGGGTTTCAGGGGTTCGTATCGATCCTGGATGCTGGGAACACTATCAGCTGGAAAATCATCTGCGCATGAACATCCGGGTCCTGGACGGGCAGGGAAACCTGCTGGAAAGCGGGCGGGATCTCATCGCATTGCAGAATCGCTTTGCGACCGAGAGTAAACAGTATCTACAGGAGCATGCGGCATCCTCAATGGAACGTTCAGGAATCAAGACCTGGGATTTTGGTGAACTGGAAAAGGTCCACGAGATTCAGCATGACGCCATAACCCTGAGGGCCTATCCGGCTCTGCTTGACGAAGAAGACAGTGTCTGTCTGAGTCTGTGTGACAGTCCTGGACTCGCTGAACATGAAACTGTCTGGGGTGTTGTCAGGTTATTGATGCTGCGCTCATACACTCAGGTTAACTACCTGCAGAAACATTTGCTGAAAAGTCCGAAGGAAATGCTCTTGCTGAGTCAGTTCGGTAAGCGAGAAGAAGTGCTGGACCAGATTATCCGAGCGGCCTATCGTCATGCCTTCCTCCACAGTAAAGACCTGCCCAGAAACAGTGAGGCATTCGATAAAGTGTATGAACAGGGACGGGGAAGTCTGATCGCACGGGCAGAAGCTATTGAAAAGGAACTGGTAAGCATCATGCAGAATTACCACCAGCTCAGACTGCAGTTAAAAAACATCCGCGGAGAATCAATCGGAGAGCTCAAGGCAGATATCAAGATGCAGCTCGATGAGCTGTTGCATGCGGACTTTATTGTGGACACGCCGCCTTCGCAATTTTTCGAGATCAAGCGTTATCTGGCAGCTATCCTGGAACGCCTCGACAAGTATCCCAGGCAAATGACACGCGACAGGGAACTAACCCGGCAGTTACAGGCTTATTATCAGGATTATCTGAATGAGTACGACAACCGGGTGAGGCTTAATCAGGTTTCAGACGATCTGGAACAGTTCCGCTGGATGCTGGAAGAATACCGGGTGTCTTTATTCGCCCAAAAGCTGGGAACGCGGGAAGCAGTTTCTGAAAAACGGCTGCAGAAATTCTGGCGGGAACAGATTCTTCAGGTGGCTTTCTAAAATTTCCCAGGCTAAATTCTTTCCAGGCTAGAATCTTTCCAGAATTGTGGCTCCCAGGACAAATTGACCTTCTTCCAGCTCGAAGATGCGGTTGATTTCTATCAGGGCCTGGTATTCACTCTTGTTGTTGTGTCCATCATGAATTTTCACTTTGCACTCGGTACCCATTGGAATTACGCGGTCAGAAAGTATCCCCAACCCGCTTTCGGAAATATTGATACAAAGGGCTTCAGTGGATTTTTCTGAATTGTCATAGTGCAAACTGACGGCAGTATTCACCTTCACACGCTGAAATTCCCGTTGCTCATGGAAACGGGCCATCGAGTGATGGC
>CAZKJY010000051.1:0-8995 GCA_964553165.1 uncultured Enterobacteriaceae bacterium | reverse complement strand
GTCCTGTGCCATCGATTTATTTCCACTGAGGTACATCCAGCCGGAACGAAATCCGGCAAGCCGATAACTTTTTGACAGGCCATTAAAAGTCACCACCAGTAAATCATCGCAGAGGGAAGCGAGAGGGACATGTTTGGCATCGTCATACAGAATCTTGTCGTAGATTTCGTCAGCAAACAGGATAAGACTGTGTTCGCGGGCAATTTCAACCAACTGTTCCAGTAGCTCTTTGCTGTAGACAGCGCCAGTGGGGTTGTTCGGATTGATCACCACCAGCGCTTTGGTGCGCTCATTAACCTTGCTTTTGATGTCGTCGATATCCGGAAACCAGTCGGCCCCCTCATCGCAGACATAATGTACCGGCTTGCCACCGCTAAGACTGACGGCTGCAGTCCACAGAGGATAGTCAGGAGCAGGGATCAGCACTTCATCGCCATTGTTAAGCAAAGCCTGCATGGCCATCACAATAAGTTCACTGACGCCATTTCCCAGGTAGATGTCTTCGATTTCAACACCCTTGATACCCAGTCGCTGGGTTTCATGCATGACAGCCTTGCGTGCTGAAAACAATCCTTTTGAATCGGAGTAGGGCTGAGCTTCACTGAGGTTGTGAATGACATCCTGCATGATTTCATCCGGCGCATCGAAATCAAAGGCGCCTGGGTTTCCCGTATTCAGCTTGATAATCTTGTGACCCTCTTCTTCCAGGCGCTTGGCAGCCTTCAGGGCGGGTCCCCTGATTTCATAACAGACGTGTTTAAGTTTGTCTGATTGTTTTAACTTGCGCGTGGTCATAAGATTCTGTTTTCCGATACCCTGGCGGATTATACTCTGCCAGATCCGATAAAATGAAAAAGGTTGCGCATTCTACTGAATCGCCGGAGCGATAACCAGTGTTCATATGAGCCCGAACAGGAGAGCAGTCATGGACAAAATAAGCAAAAGTAAAGCGGAATGGCAGCAGATGCTAAGCGCGGATGAATATAGAATTACCCGGGAGAAAGGAACTGAGCGGGCCTTTACCGGGGAATACTGGGATAAGCATGAGGCTGGTGAGTATCACTGTAAATGCTGCGACCTGCCTCTTTTCGACGCCGAAGAAAAATATGACTCAGGCAGTGGCTGGCCGAGTTTTATGAAGCCAATGGAAAAAGACCATGTTGAGGAAGTTGGTGATAACAGTCATGGCATGCAGCGGACAGAAGTCTTATGTGCCCGTTGTGAGGCCCACTTGGGACATGTGTTTGATGACGGGCCTGGCGAAGAAGGGCTGCGCTACTGCATTAACTCGGCATCATTGAATTTTGTTGCCGAAACAGCGAAAAAGAATCACTAGAACTGTAAGCTGACACCTGCCTGAAATCGTCTACGGTCATAGGTATACAGTGCAATATTGCTTTCGTTATCCGTGAAAGTGTAATCCGCGGTAACGCTCAATCGTCGAACCGGCTGCCAGATCCATCCGAGTGACAGGGAAAAAAGATCGTTTCTGCGTTCCACCACAAAAATAGGATCACGAGCCTGGTGCTTATTTTCCTGATAGGAGGCTCTTACATAGGCCAGATGCTCCGGAAAGACCAGCATCTGATCCGAAACAGCAATCCCATAAAAGGTTGTGGCATTGTTTTTGGCGACTTCCCGCAGGATTCTGTCAACGCCGTAATACAGGCTGCCACTGATCAGATTGCGATTGGTTCCCTTGCTGACTACCCCTGATGCCAGCACCTGATTGATGTCGCGTAATGACGCATTTTGGTTACTGCCGTTAGCGTAACGAACGCCGGTATAGGCGCCAGTCAGGGACTGGGACCAGCCGTTATCCCCGATCCGCCTTACGGTATTCAGCAGGGTATAGCTCTTCTGGAAACTGCTGCTGTCAAGACGGACAGACTGTACGCGCAGAGCGTGGTTATAGCGTAAGCGCTGGTTCAGCCCATGGTTGTATCCGAACTGGACAAAACCGATATCCAGGTCGAACTGGTCGCTGTCCAGGTTGTTGCGGTTACGGTAATTACCCTGAACCGCAAAATTGCTGTTGTTATCAATCGGCCTTACGTAGCGCACGTTGCCGACAAATTCACGATAATGATTGTTTATCTGCTGCCCGCCCTGACTGAGGATTACATCGCCAATTGGGGTATCAATGACTCCCAGCTCCGTCGCACTGTTGATGTTGGTGTCATAGCCTGTGTTATAGCCAACATCAAAAGTCAGCATACTGCGCGTGGCACTTTGTGCCTGCTCAATGAGGATCAGAAAGGCTTCCACGTTATTTCTGACATTCGGTGTCGGGTTACTGGCCAGCACTTCATTGAAAAGGGTTGCTGAGGCAGCATAGTTTTCGCTGAGAAAGTAGGCACGGGCCAGTTCAAGCTTGACGCGTTGCTGATTCGGATTATTGAAGGCGACTCTTTCAAAGGCAAATACGGCTTCATCGGGGCGACCGGACTCAAGAGCTGCAAGACCATAGGCAAAATCAAAATTTGTCTCGCCTTCATAATCGAAAAGCCCGCTCTGGGCGAGGACATAGGCTTCTTCATACCGGCCAGCCTGAATAAGGCTGTTCATCTGGGCAACCAGTTCTGCCTGGGATTCTGCGGCTAACGACTGTGTTGTTATGAAAAGGGTGAAAAACGCAATTCCTAGAATATTTTTCATATTTCAAGCAAGATGGCTGTGGATGTCTTATTCCCCGTTTGCGGTGCAAACAGACTGAAAATGCGCTGCACTGTAACAGTTAGTAACATTATCCCGATATCCGAGAATTTGCCAAGCATTAAAAATAAAACAAAGGAAAATTCCATCGGTTTCAAGCATCTATCCCCCCTTGACTGAATAAATAAGCATATAGACAAGCTGTAAGCTATAATCCGCGGCTTATTTACATAATCCGATAGTCAAAGGTCCAGATGTTCAAACAATACCTACAGTTCGTTACTGCGTCACCGAAAGTCTGCCTCAGTCTGGTTCTGCTGTTAACGCTGGGGCTGGGCTGGTTCAGCCAGAATTTCAGGCTCGATGCGTCTTCTGACACGCTGGTTGTCGAAGGCGATGAAGACCTGGAGTTTTCCCGGCTGGTCAATGAGCGCTATAACAGCAATGATTTTGTTTTTATCGCCTATACACCTGAAGGCCCGCTGTTTGAAGCGGATAGTCTGGAACGTCTGGGCAGTTTACGGGATGAGCTGGAAGCCATGCAGCGGGTCACTTCCGTGGACAGCATCCTCAGTGTCCCTCTGTTACAGGCGGCCAATGTCCCGCTCCAGCAACTTGCTGACAATATCCTGAGCCTGGACGACTCCGAGGTGCCGTTGGAGGCTGCCCGGGAAGATCTTGTTAACAGTCCGGCCTATCGCAACCTGCTTATCAGTGAAGATGGCCAGACAACCGCGCTGATTGTCAATTTCACGGAAACCACAGAATTGGATGAGGTTGCGCGGGAGCGGGCCGCTCTCAGGGAAATTCCTGAAGCACAACGCAGCCAGGATCAGCAGGACAGGCTGGAGAGTCTGGAGGAATCCTACCGTCAATTAAGTACCATTGCTGATACCAATCGTCATAATGACATCGCCGAAATTCGTCAGATTCTGGATACCTACCGTGCTGATGCTGAAATCTACATGGGCGGTGTGCCTATGATTGCCGATGACCTGATTACCTTTGTTCAGAGTGACCTGGAGACCTTTGGTCTGGTGATTTTGCTGTTCATCATTCTGTCGCTAGGCTACCTGTTCCGGAAAATACGCTACATCGGCATCCCCCTCTTATCCTGCGCGGTCACAGCCATCAGTATTGTTGGCCTGCTGGGTTTGCTGGACTGGCCCGTGACGGTAATCTCCTCAAACTTTATCTCGCTGCTGCTGATCATCACCATCTCACTGAACGTGCATCTGGTTGTGCGATATCGTGAGCTTGAAGAAGCGGGGGAATGTGATACCCACATCGAGCGGGTACGTCGAACCCTGCAGAACATGATCAAGCCCTGTGCATACACCAGTTTGACGACCATCGTCGCCTTCGGCTCCCTGATCAGCAGTGACATTCCTCCAATCATCAATTTTGGTCTGATGATGGTCATGGGGGTGGGCTTTGCCTTTATCCTGACCTTTCTGGTGTTTCCTGCCTGCATGAGTCTGCTTCAGGAAAACCTCTCCAGCAGCGGTAGGCGTTTTGTCGACATGACCCCGGTACTCGCCAGTATTACTTCCCGCTTTGGCAAAAGCATCATGGTCATCGCATGCCTGCTGGCCGTCTTTACTGTCAGTGGCATGTTCCGTCTCGAAGTTGAAAACAGCTTCATTGATTATTTTGACGAAAGTACTGAAATCTATCAGGGTATGGTGGAAATAGATAAGAACATGGGGGGCACGACGCCGCTCGATGTGATCATTAATCTGTACCCCCCGGAAGCGGAAAATTCAGCCGACTCTGCGCCCCAGCCTGAGCAGGATATCGCCGGCGGAGAAGATGATTTTGCAGAGGATGACTTCTTTTTCGAGGAAGACTTTGCCGAGGAGGAGGGTGATGCCTACTGGTTCACGGAAGACAAGATGGCCCTGATCCTCGATATTCACAATTATCTTGATGCGCTGCCGGAAACCGGAAAAGTACTCTCGCTTGGGACCATCCTGCAGGTGGTCTATCAGCTAAACGACGGGGAACCGCTGGACAACCTCGAACTGGCTGTTTTATACAATTTGATTCCGGAAGACTACAAGGAAACCCTCATCACCCCCTTTGTTTCCATCGAAAATGACCAGCTGCGCTTTTCGATTCGCGTACTGGAAACCGACCCCAACCTGGTCAGGAATGAACTGCTGCAGAAAATACGTACCGGCTTGGAACAGGAGTTTGCTCTGGGTGCCGACCAGGTGCGACTGACCGGGATGTTTGTCCTTTACAACAACATGCTGCAAAGCCTGTTTGACTCCCAGATTCTGACCCTGAGTCTGGTACTGGCAGTCATCTTCGTGATGTTCATCCTCCTGTTCCGCTCCCTGAAGCTGGCCATTCTGGGGATTATTCCCAATATCCTCGCAGCTTCTTCTGTGCTTGGACTGATGGGTTGGCTCGACATTCCTCTCGACATGATGACGATCACGATTGCCGCAATCTCAGTGGGTATCGGGGTAGACAATACGATACATTACATCCACCGCTTCAAAACCTATTTCCCAGAACACCAGAATTACCTGGAAACCATGCGTTACTGCCACGGCAGTATTGGTCAGGCAATGTACTACACCAGTTTCACCATCATTGTCGGGTTTTCCATTCTGGTGGTGTCCAATTTCATCCCCACCATTTATTTCGGCTTGCTGACCAGTCTTGCCATGTTCCTGGCGCTTGTCGGCGCCCTGACCTTATTGCCACAGCTTCTGATTACATTTAAACCGCTGGGCAAGGAAAAGCAGTGAAGAGAATGGGCTGTATGGAGCTGGAAGCTATGGAACACGTCAGGGATTTGGCAGAGGAGGATTTGGTCTTCGCTAGCCCAGGACGAAATGAAATTGTTTGTTCGCGTTAATCGCTGAGTTTCGTCCCGGGCTAGCGAGTGAGAGAGAAGATAGAAGGCCGGGTGAATAAGATAAATAGCGCAAAATCTATGCCAAACCAGAGCAGCTCAGCAACCCATCATGCTGTTAGGAAAGTTAAATATTTTGTTTTAAATCAACAGCTTATATTGCATTATTGGGTTATGGGCTTTCAAAAAAACAACCAGTTTCAAGGACTTATTTTCTGAATTTAATACCCGTTTTTTTTACCAATTTTGGCCTAATGTATGGCTGATGAAGTTTATCGGGAGAAAAAACTTTTTACTGAATAAAGACTTAGTTAATTTATAAAAAAATATTTTTTATTTTGACTAAAGGATTAAAAATTTATTATTCCTGTCCGTATCAGAAGCTCATGCTGAGGCCGGCTTTATTGGTTGAAAGTGCACAGGGCCTATGGCAAAATCCGCTCCTGTTAACTTCCTGGGCAAAATAAGCTGCTGATTTTTAAAAAAATATTTTGACTGTCACAGCCTGATCCCACGCTTTTCCATTTTTGAGGTTTTACCATGCAAGTTTCTCTTGAGACGCTGTCAGGTCTGGAACGTAAATTAACCATCCAGGTCCCTGCCGAAAAAATTGACACCCAGGTGCAAAGTCGTCTGGCCGAAGCCGCCCGGACTTTTCAGATGAAAGGATTCCGCAAGGGTAAAGTGCCCCTCAAGGTCATCAAAAACCGCTATGGCAAGGGGCTGCGCCAGGAAGTACTGGGCGAACTCATGAATGAGTCCTATTTTGAAGCACTCAATCAGGAGAAGGTAAAACCGGCCGGACGTCCAAGGATTGAACCCACAAACATGAAGGAAGGTGAAAACCTCGAGTTTACGGCAATCTTTGAGGTCTATCCTGAAATTTCACCGGGGGATTTCTCTGCGATTGAGGTGGAAAGACGCCAGGCCGAAATCACCGATAAGGATATCGACAACATGATTAACACCTTGCGTGAACAGCGCAAGCATTACCACAAGGTTGATCGGGCTGCAAAAAACACGGACCAGCTCAATATCGATTTTGTTGGCACCATTGACGGTGAAGAATTTGAAGGTGGCTCCGCAAAGGGGGCCAGAGTCGTTCTGGGTGCTGGCTCCATGATCCCTGGTTTTGAGGAAGGACTGGTTGGCGGCAAAGCCGGGGAGGACAAAACCCTGCAGTTGACTTTCCCCAAGGATTACCACAAACAGGAACTGGCCGCTAAGGCCTGTGAATTCAAGGTCCATATCAACAGCGTCAGCGAAGAACACTTGCCGGAACTTAACGAGGCGTTTTTTGCTTCTTTTGATGTCAAGGAGGGCGGCGAAGCCGGTTTCCGTGAGGAAGTCAAAAAGAACATGGAGCGCGAGCTGAAAAATGCCGTCAAAAACAATGTCAAGGCACAGGTTATTGAGGGTCTGGTGGCGGTCACTGAAGTGGAATTACCCAAAACCATGGTTGAGAATGAAATCAATAACCTGCGTCGCCAGACCATTCAGCAATACGGTGGGGGACAAAACATTGACCCGTCCATCTTGCCTGCCGAGATGTTTCAGGCCCAGGCAGAACAGCGAGTCAGTGTTGGGCTGATCATGAATGAGATCATTCAGCAGAATGACCTCAAGGCAGACCCCAGCAAAGTCCGTGAAATCGTTGAAGAACTGGCAGAAGGTTATGAAAATCCCCAGGAAGTGGTTGCCTGGTACTATGGTGACAAGGAGCAGATGGCCCAGATTGAAGTCATGGCCATGGAAGATTCAGTGATTGCACTGATTCTGGAAAAAGCCAAGGTCACTGAGAAAAAGACATCCTATGAAGAGGCCATCAAACCGGTAACGCCAAAAACAGCCAAAGCCGCATCAGGCAAGGCGAAATCTGCTGGCGGAAAAGCCACCAAGGAAACTGCCGCAGATGACAATGTGCAGGAAAAAACCAAGAGTTAAAAAGGGAAGGTAGCTAATGGCCAAACAGAATAGTGCAATGGACGAAACCCTGATCAAGGCATCCACACTGGTTCCCATCGTTGTTGAACAGACAGCACGGGGTGAACGGTCCTATGATATTTACTCCCGTCTGCTGAAGGAACGTGTCATCTTCATGGTAGGCCCGGTTGAGGATCACATGGCCAACCTGATTGTCGCCCAGCTGCTTTATCTGGAATCTGAAAATCCTGACAAAGATATCCATTTCTACATTAATTCCCCGGGCGGTTCGGTGACTTCCGGTCTGTCAATCTATGACACCATGCAGTTTATCAAACCGGATGTAAGTACCATGTGCCTTGGGCAGGCAGCCAGTATGGGGGCCTTCCTCCTGGCTGGTGGAACCAAGGGCAAGCGCTTTGCCCTGCCTAATTCAAGGATCATGATTCACCAGCCCAGCGGTGGCTACCAGGGTCAGGCTAGCGATATCCATATCCATGCCCAGGAAATTCTCAAAATCCGGGAAAAACTCAATAAAATCATGGCTGAACATACCGGCCAGAGTATTGAGAAGATAGCAGTGGATACTGAAAGGGACAATTTCATGAATGCCGACGAGGCTGTGAGCTACGGAATCATCGATCAGGTCCTTAACAAAAGGGTGATTTCACCCCCGGCGAAAGACCAATAAAAAAATCCCCGCAGGGCTTGTAAAATCTGACGAATGCCTTCATCTTATGAGAAGAGGCATTCCCGTTGAATGCACACTGTCACGGCTAACGGAGTGAACAGATGTCAGACAAAAATAGCAAAGATGAATCAGGAAAATTGTTGTATTGTTCATTTTGCGGCAAAAGCCAGCATGAGGTCAGAAAACTCATTGCCGGCCCTTCTGTTTTTGTCTGTGATGAGTGCGTAGACCTCTGCAACGACATCATCCGCGAAGAAATTCAGGACAAATCTGACGACACCTCAGAGCGTCATCTCCCCAGCCCAGAAGAAATTCGCAACACACTGGATGAGTATGTCATCGGCCAGGACAAAGCCAAGAAAACACTGGCTGTCGCCGTTTACAATCATTACAAACGACTCAATTTCCAGAGCGATGAGGATGACGTAGAACTCAGTAAAAGCAATATCCTGATCATCGGCCCGACCGGTACAGGAAAAACCCTGCTGGCTGAGACGCTTGCCAGGTTGCTTGATGTGCCATTTACCATTGCCGACGCGACCACGCTGACTGAAGCTGGCTATGTGGGTGAGGATGTTGAAAACATCATCCAGAAGCTGCTGCAGAAATGCGACTATGATGTCGAAAAGGCCCAGATTGGCATTGTTTACATTGATGAGATCGACAAGATTGCCCGTAAATCAGACAACCCTTCCATCACCCGTGATGTCTCCGGGGAAGGGGTTCAGCAGGCTCTGTTGAAGCTGATAGAGGGCACTGTGGCTTCAGTCCCTCCACAGGGAGGACGCAAACATCCGCAGCAGGAATTCCTGCAGGTTGATACCTCCAACATCCTGTTTATTTGCGGAGGTGCTTTT
>CAZKJY010000050.1:0-8996 GCA_964553165.1 uncultured Enterobacteriaceae bacterium | reverse complement strand
AAGACATGATCAATGAAGGCGTGCGTCAGGCCTATACCCATCCGGACAATGTCCTGCGCGCTTCCATCGTCAGTGATCCGGCAGGTGCCCGTAAAAACACCAAAGACAACACGCCGGCCAATATCTATTACAAGATTGTTCCCGGTGACAAGGTTGAATTCAAACTGGCTGCCAAGGGCGGCGGTTCCGAGAACAAATCCAAACTGGTCATGCTTAATCCCAGTGACAGCATCGTCGACTGGGTACTGAAAACGGTACCGACCATGGGCGGAGGCTGGTGTCCGCCTGGCATGTTGGGTATCGGTATCGGAGGCACGGCGGAAAAGGCCGTGCTGATGGCCAAGGAGTCACTGATGGACCCGGTGGACATTGATGAGCTGCGGGCCCGGGGGCCAAAAACCACCACCGAGGAACTGCGGCTGGAACTGATGGAGAAAGTGAATCAGCTGGGCATTGGTGCCCAGGGCATTGGGGGGCTGACCACCGTGGTCGATGTCAAGATCAAGGAATTCCCGACCCATGCGGCCTCCAAGCCAGTGGCCATGATTCCGAACTGTGCCGCGACCCGGCATGTGCATTTCACGCTGGATGGCAGCGGTCCGGCTGAGCTGGTGCCACCGAAGCTTGAAGACTGGCCCGATGTCACCTGGACTGCTTCAGCGTCCTCGAAACGGGTTAACCTGGATACCGTCACCCGTGAAGAAATCGCCACCTGGAAGCCGGGTGATACCCTGCTGCTCAGTGGCAAGATGCTGACCGGTCGCGATGCGGCCCACAAACGCCTGGTGGAAATGTTTGCCAAAGGTGAATCTTTGCCTGATGGAGTCGACCTGAAAGACAAGTTCATTTACTACGTAGGCCCGGTTGATCCGGTACGTGATGAAGTCGTGGGACCTGCCGGTCCGACCACCGCAACCCGCATGGACAAATTCACAGACCAGATGCTGGAGCATTCCGGCCTGATGGGCATGATCGGCAAGGCCGAGCGTGGCCCGGTTGCCATCGAGGCGATCAGGAAACACAAATCGGTCTATCTGATGGCAGTGGGCGGCGCTGCCTACCTGGTATCAAAAGCGATCCGCAAATCCCGTGTGGTGGCCTTTGAGGATCTGGGCATGGAAGCGATTCATGAATTTGAAGTGGAAGACATGCCGGTAACGGTTGCTGTGGACAGCAAAGGCACTTCCGTGCATGAAACCGGTCCGGCTGAATGGAAAGTCAAAATCCAGGAAGCCAGACCTGTCGAAGTGGTCTAGGCAGACTGTTTAATCCTTCCAGGCACCGAGAAAGAAATGGTCTCCGAGACTGTTTCTTTTTCTTGGTGCCAGTTCTCTTTCTTTAAATTCCGGCGGAATTTTATCTTCAGCAAGCTGATAGCCGAAGGCCATGGCCGCGATCGGCGAGTAGCGTTCCGGAACCGCAAAACTTTCCCTGATTTTATCCACAGAAAATCCGCCCATCTGGTGTGACATCAGGCCAAGCGCGCTGGCCTGCAGGCACATGGAGACTGAGGCAGCTCCAGTGTCATAAGGGCCGAATTTGTTCGGGTTGCCGTTATGGGAAAACTCCGTGTCATGGCAGGCAATAATCAGCAGGGGAGCATACTGACACCAGGCCTGGTTTTTCTCAGCCAGGCTGTCATAAATCTTCTGCCAGCCTTCAGGGTGGGAAGATTTTCGGCACACCAGATAACGCCATGGCTGATCACCAAAGCAGGAAGGCGCCCAGCGTGCTGCTTCCATCAGGGACTGCAGTTGTTCATCAGTGATGGGCCGATCGGCATCGAAGGCAACGCCGCTCCAGCGGCTGGCGATCAGATCATGGATTTCAGCGGAAGTTTCGAGGGCTTTTTTAAACATAAGGCATCCTGAAAATTTTAATTACACATATCGCTGTAAGGATTGGCAATATCCAGACTGATTGCAAGACTTTCGCCGGAAATACTGATGCCGTTGGGCAGGAATTCCAGATCTTCGCCGTCTTTTACGGCATGATCAAATTTGTAGATGGGCTGCATGGGTTGACGATTGCAGGCATCCTCATAGGACTGCGTTGCAGACGCCACTTTCTCCTGCCTGTCAGCATAGGCAAGCATTGCCTGTTTGCCGTGCTTGTGTTCGAGCATTTGCCAGGTACGCGCCGGCGACAGCACGGAGGCGGTGGCGTTGTTGCCGCCAAAACCCTTGGCATTGATGATTACTGCCTCAAGGGAGGCAGGATCCACTTCGCGGTGGGCCAGCAGAAAGTCGAGATGCTCATGATGCACGTCTTCGGCCAGTGCTTCACTGGTCAGAATGCCCGGGATAATGCCATGTTTCCAGACACCCAGACTCAAATTGAGCTGATCGGCCCCGGCACAGGCGATGGAGTGTCCGATATAGGATTTAAGCGCCGTCACTGGCCAGTTGTGGATGCCGAAGTAAGCTGCCAGCTGATCAAAAATTGCCGATTCCGTAACCCGGTTCTGCGGCGTACCCGTGCCATGGGCCTGCACATAAGTCTTTTGCTGCAGGGCTTTTTCGCCGATGACTGCTCTGGTCGCGGCCATGGCCTTGGCCATGCTCAGGTAGTTGCCAACGCCGGGACTGGCGATGGACTTTTTATGACCATCAGCGCTGATAAAGACATCATTCACTGCACCATGAATCGTGGCGCCCAGCTCCAGGGCAAGGTCATCGTCACAGAGAATGACGAACTGCGCGGATTCAGCCAGTGTGAAACCGACATTGTTGGCGAAGGGTCGACAGGCACGGCGGTAGTTGGGTTCTTTCAGGCCATCCAGCTGTCTGAGTTTTTCATCATCGGCCAGTGCGCCCATCGCGCTGTAGCCTTCAAAGATTTCCGGGACCAGCGGGGCTTCGCTGTTGCCGACCACCACAATACGCTGATTGCCGCTGCGAATATCCTGCACGGCCTGATTCAGGCTGTAATGAAAGGAAGCGCAGGCACCCAGGCTGCAGCCGGTCTTGCCGGTGCTGCCAAGCACATAGGCATTGATAAAGTCAGCCGCCATTTCACCCAGTCCCAGAGGCAGCTGTTTTGAAGTCACGCGTTTTCCGAGCAGGCGCGACTGCAGCATGCCGCCATTGCCGTTAAAGTCCAGCTGGCTCATGCCGGAACCGGCATAGACAGCTATCTGGTCTGCCGGCACGTGCTGGCGAATCACATCCCAGTCAATGCCCATGGAGAGAAGGGCATCGCTTACCCCGAAGATGGTCATTTGCAGGCTGCGTGGATGGTTGCGGGATTGATATAGTGAGCCGGGGTCGAAACCGCTTGGCAATTGTCCGGCACAGTTGACGGCGCCCTGGTAGTAATCGGGGAGCATGGCGTCCAGTGTGCCACTGATTTCAACGACAGCATGGCGCTCATCCAGCGATTGGACTGTCCAGTTCGGAGGGATACTTGCAGGAAGTTTTCGTTTGGCAACCTTGAAACGCAGGACTTCGCCTTCAGCCGCCTGCAGGGTGCTGGCACTGTGCTGGTAAAGGTTCATGTTGTCGAACAGGTTTTTTTCCAGTTTTCGGATCAGGGTGCTGTTGAGTATCAGTTCGCGGTGAAAGGTCAGGAATTCATTCAGGTCAACCACTTCGCCGGAACTGTTCAGCCAGCGACCATCCTGTTCTCTCAGCAGACCCATGAGGACAGCGAGATTACGCAGGGTTTGATCAGCATCAGTCTCACTGAGGCTGTCGATCACCAGGCGACGATAGGCGTAATGGCCGGAGGCTCGACCAGCGGCGTTGATACCACCAAAACCAATAATGACGGGCAAATGGGACATTGGAGAAAATCACCAATAAAACAGAAACTTGCAGCTAACTATACGGCTTTTGGGCATCAAGTAGCATTGTAAAATAGACACATAATATAACAAATAAGACAAAATTTAGCGGTGCATAGTAGCGGAAAATCCCAGCGGGCGAAAATTATTCAGTTTAAAAGCGTTGGCACAGTAGGGCGTTGCTTGCATCCGGCGGGGAATTCTCCAGTCGGGATTTCTGCCGCGGGAATTTGCTACACTCAGTGCTGGCCTGAACCATTTATCCTGAGCCCGAGGTCCTGTTGTTGTCCTATCAGCAAAGAATCAATGCTATTCATGAAATGCTGGGTATTCCAGCAGATTACGCAGTTTCCCGGCAGCTGAGTCTGCAGCAGGAATGTGAAAAACCAGTGCCGGCTGGCCTGGACATGTTCGAGCGTGAACAGCAGATGCAGGCCCAGGCCCTGCAGGGCTGGCAGGCGATGTGCCGGGCGGCACAGAAGGATGGCATTGAATTGCAGCTGGTCTCTGCCTACCGCAGTGTCGATTACCAGGTGAAACTGTTTGAAAAAAAACTGGCTGCCGGACGCAGCCTGGAAGACATTCTAAGCGTTAATGCTGCGCCCGGTTATAGCGAACACCATACCGGATGCGCCGTTGACCTGAGCAGTCCGGACAGTGAATGTCTGGAGGAGAGCTTCGAGCATAGCGAGGCTTTTGCCTGGCTGAAACAGTGGGCTGCTGACTATGATTTTTACCTGTCCTTTCCCCGGGACAATCCGCAGGGATTTCTCTACGAACCCTGGCACTGGTGCTATCGGAAGTAAAACTTCCTTATTTTTCATATGTTTGCATTTGGCGGATTATCCTGCGTCAAATTTCTGATCGAATTTCTTTGACAGCCTTTGCCAAAAGAGTAGTATCTTTACATACCCCTCAGCAATAAAAGGAAAGTCAAATCACAGCAAAATTCTAATAAAGTTTATTTTCTACTTATCGATACGAACGAGGAGTATTATTTTATGATAGGTGATACTAAAGTTGTTTTCCGCGGTATAGACCACTCTCAAGCAGTAGCAGATGCAGTACAAAAAAGACTGGAAAAATTAGAACGTTATAGTGACGAAATCCAAAGCCTCAAAGTCACGCTGGACTCCCCGCATAACCATCATCACAAAGGCAAGGTTTATCATGTCGGCGTCGAGGCCATCATTCCAAACCACGATATTCTTGTAAATCACGACCAGCACGATAACCATTCACACGAAGATATCTATGTTGCTATCCGTGATGCCTTCAACGCGCTGGAGCGACGCATCAAAAGCATTTACCAGAAGCGTCGCCATCAGGACCGCTCGATTCCCAAGCCTCTGGATACCCTTGCTGTCCCTGAAGAGTCCGCAGGAACCTAGAGAGCATAGGGAGCATAGGGAGCATAGGGAGCATAGGGAGTATAGAGAGACCCTAGATATCCAGCCTGAAAATTTTCTTTCTCACCAGACGGCGATATTCGCCGGGTGAGAGAGAAACAAGCCGTCTGAACAGGGCTGAAAAATAGGCATTGTCTGAGTACCCCACGCGGTCAGCCACTTCGGAAATACTGAGATTGGTGGTCTTCAGAAGTTCCTTGGCCTTGTCCAGACGGATTTGCTGCAGGTAATGTACCGGGCTGAGGCCGGTGGCCTTTTTGAAACGTCGGTTCAGGGTGCGCTGACTCAGATCGAAACGTTCTCCGAGAAGATTCATTTCCAGATCTGTATTGAAGGTTCGATGAAGGTGTTCCTGGATACTGATGATGAGTTCATCGTCGTGGAAATGGTAACCCGGCGTGTTCAGGAAGGTGGTCGTGTAGGAAAGTTTCAGCTCATGAGTAAAGTGACTGGAAACAAGATTGGCAACCTGCTCGTCATAATGCTGCTGGATAATATGCAGCATCACATCACGGACTGAATTGACACTCCCCGTGCAATAGATGTTGCCTGACTTGGTGATGAAGCGTTCCCGCTTCAGCTGGACATCGGGATACTGATTCTCGAACTGGTCAAAATAATACCAGTGCGTCGTTGCCACCTGGCCATTCAACAGTCCGGCTTCTGCCAGAAAGTAGGAGCCAGTCCCAACGGCACAGATCAAGGGTTCCTGACGCGCAGTCTCCCGTAACCAGTCCAGAAACTGAGGATACTTTTTTACCACGCCCAGTGGATTACCCCACATGGCCGGCAGAATCAGCAGGTCGGTCCGGACAATATCGTGGGTTCCTTTTTCACAGCGTATCTGCAGACCGGCATTGAGCTGAATATCTCCGTCATCCAGGTTGGCTACCTGCAGTTCGAGCTTGCGCGATTTGGGTTGATGTATGCGGGCAATCAGATCTGCAGCATTGAGCATTTCCATGGGAATCGTAATGCTGGTACCAAGGACTTTCTTGTAACCAATCAGGGTGACATGAAGCATGTCTGAGTCAGTTTTTTCTGTATTCAATTTTTTCCACGCAATAGCGTTTTTTTCCGGAGGGACTGTGAAAATCAAACTCTTCATCCAGCTGTCGGCCCAGCAGCCTTTTACCAAGTGGTGAATCAATGCTGATGTAATTCAGGGACGGATTGATTTCATCCGGTCCCACCAGCCGGAGCTTGAGCAGGGTGTCATGTTCGTCCATCAGTTCCACCCAGGCACCGAAATAGACTTTGTCCTGCCGACTGGGTAACTGATCAACGATCTTGAGTACTTCCAGCCGTTTGCGCAGGAAGCGCACGCGGCGGTCGATTTCGCGCAAGCGTTTTTTGCCGTAGATGTACTCGGCATTCTCCGAACGGTCTCCGAGTGCTGCGGCATCGGCGACCTGCTGGGTCACCTGCGGACGTTCGATCCGCCACAGGAATTCCAGTTCCTCACTGAGCGCCTTTTCGCCTTCAGGCGTAATATAGTTGGAAACTGGCGCAGGGGGTGGACGATAGCGTGACATACTGTGTCTACAGGCCTCTAGGGACGGCTGGCCCGCTGTTCTTCAAGTTGCAGGGGTAACTGGTAAAAATCCAGCGCCTCCCTGACCCGGATTCCCACACCCAGCAGACGCACGGGCTTTTTGCCCCGGGTAAATCCGGTCAGACAGAGCTGCTCAAACAGGTGCATGTCCAGCTCCTGTGCAGACTGCTCGACAGTGGTTGAAATGAAGTCATTGAATTTCAGCTTCACAAACAGCTTGGCGATATTGACCTCCTGTTTTGCCGCAGCAATGCGTCTGCGCAACTTGTCCTGCAGTCTCGGCAGTTCCGCCAGACAGTGTTCAATACTTGGCAGGTCATGGTCGTAGGTATGTTCGACACTGATCGACTTGCGGGGATGGCGGGTAATCACCGGTCTGTCATCCTGGCCCCGGCTGAGCTGGTAAAGCCGTTCCCCGAAACTGCCAAACTCGCGGGTAAGTTCTGCCTTGCTCAATGTCTGTAGATCCCTGCAGGTATCAATACCAATGCGTTGCATTTTTTCGGCAGTGACTTTACCCACGCCATGGATTTTTCTGACCGGCAGGTTTGCGACAAAGTCTCCGACCTGATCAGGCGTGATAACGAACTGGCCATCCGGTTTATTCCAGTCACTGGCGATTTTGGCGAGAAATTTATTCGGTGCGACTCCGGCCGAGAGGGTAATCTTCAACTCGTTTCTGACCCGTTGACGGATTTCTCGCGCCATCAGGGTGGCGCTACCCTGACAGGTCTCACTTCGGCTGACATCCAGATAGGCCTCATCCAGAGACAGGGGTTCTATCAGATCGGTATAGTCCCTGAAGATGGCATGAATCTGTTTCGAGGCTTCGCTGTATTTGTCCTTGCTTGGCGGAATGATAATCAGGTCCGGGCACAGGCGTCTGGCGCTTGCCGATGCCATGGCAGAATGAATGCCATATTTACGCGCTTCATAATTGCAGGTCGCAATGACACCGCGTTTGCCGGCTTCCTCGCCAACTGCGACCGGCAAGCCCCGCAGTGAAGGATCATCACGGATTTCTATGGCGGCAAAAAAACAGTCGCAATCACAATGAATGATTTTCCGGTGCATGGGCTACTGGCTTGTTCTGACTATAGGCTTGAGGCATTATGACGCTCTGGGCTTGTCCGAGACAAGCCTGGGTCTGATGAGCCTGTTCGCCGATAATTCAACACATGATGGAAGAGAGACTAAGACAGGAATACCTGCGCCGACTTGGCATTCAGTCGTATTTTGCACGGCATCCTCTGCCGGGTGCTGCTCCCTCCGTTGTTGTCCCCCTTATGGAAGCTGCACAGGAAGCGATGCCGACAGGCACGGTGACGGCAGTACCGGAGCAGCAGCTTCCGGGTAAAGCCAGTGTTGCCGAACGGCGGACTGAAGCCAAAGTGGACACTGCTGATAGCAGTGCCGGGCACCCAGTCGTCCCTGTCAGGACCCAGCAGCAGACACTGGATGAGGTCAGGTTTCAACTGGCCTTCATCCGAGTCAGCGATGAACTGCTGGCACTGGTGCTGCTGCCGCATGTGCAGGATACCAGCACACTCAATCCTGCTCAGAAAGCGCTGTTCTCCAATCTGTGTCGGGCCCTGAACCTGCCCTTGCAGGCACTGGACTATAGCATCAAGGCATTCCGCTGGCCTTTCAGTGAAGCCAGTTTTATGGACAAAAGTGAAGCCGCTGCCAGAGCCGCACTGAATACCTATCTATCCCAGTTGCTTGAAGATGTTGGTTTCAGCCATCTGCTTCTGCTGGGTACGAACATCGCTCATCTGCTGACAGAATTTCAGCAGCAGTTGGATGGCAGCTTTGTGGTTTGCCGCAGCCTTGATGAGATGCTGAAGATGCCTTCGCTGAAAGCTGAAACCTGGAAAGCCCTGAAAAAACTGGCAACAAAAGCCTAGCTTGATTTATGACGGACTTTATCATCAGGGAAATGCAGGATGATGACCTGAGTGAAGTCGTTTCTCTGGTCGATGAGGCCAGTGAATTTGCCTGGAATGCAAAGAGAATTCTTGACTCCCTGAACTCCCCCTATGACCGCTGTCTGCTTCTATGTGATGCGGAGGCTGGGGGCATTCTGGCGTACGCCGTACTGCATCTAGTGCTGGATGAATCCCAGTTACTGAACATTGCCGTGCTCAAAAGCCAGCAGGGGCAGGGTCTGGGAAGTTATTTTATCCAGCAGCTGATTGCTGTTGCCCAACGTGACAATGCCCGTCTCATGCTGCTGGAAGTGAGAGCC
>CAZKJY010000049.1:0-9223 GCA_964553165.1 uncultured Enterobacteriaceae bacterium | reverse complement strand
TGGTCATTACACGGAGCTGGCCAGGTCAGATACGCACTGTTTACGGCGACCATCAGCGCTGCATTGATACCTATTACAGTACCTATCCGGGCTATTATTTCACTGGCGACGGCGCACGTCGTGACGAGGATGGGTATTACTGGATCACGGGTCGGGTGGATGATGTGCTCAATGTCTCCGGTCACCGACTGGGCACGGCAGAAATTGAAAGTGCGCTGGTCCTGCACCCCTCAGTGGCAGAAGCGGCAGTTGTGGGTTATCCCCATCCCATCAAGGGTCAAGGTATTTATGCCTATGTCACGCTGATGGTGGGGGTCAGTGACAGCGATGAGCTGCACAGGGAGCTGATTAATCTCGTGGCTGCCGAGATTGGGCCGATAGCCAAACCGGATATCATCCAGTGGGCGCCTGGCCTACCAAAAACACGTTCGGGCAAAATCATGCGCCGCATTCTGCGTAAAATCGCGGCCAATGAGCTGGACAGCCTGGGCGATACCACCACCCTGGCTGACCCGGCGGTGGTAAAAAATCTGATCGAAAACCGTCCGGCCTGATTTTACAGGGTGACGGTGAAAGGCCAGATAAACTCGGTCACATCACCACTGGGGGCTGTGACTGACAGCACCAGTGAAGGTTGCGGCGAAGGCAGGTCTGCCGGCAGTGCAGCAGCAGCGGCATTATAGCTGACGCCATAGGTGCCGGTTGGTGCAGTAGTAGAGCCCACTGTCCAGGAGGTATTACCGATCAGGGAAACACCGCCACCCTGAATACTGAAGGTGATCGTCGTGCCCAGTGGCATGGGATTGCCTCCCAGTGCATCAGCAAGGGTATTGCTGTCGGCGATTACAATACCGCTTCTGGATCCTGAAGTTCCCTGGGTTATGCCGATTGTAGTTCCTGGGGCGCCAAAAGTGCCGGTGCTGAACAGGCGAGCACTATTGGTGGACATGACAATGGTGCTGGTTTTGGCAATATTGACAGAATCCAGGCCGGTACAAACCGCAGAGGCGTCTACTGCTGACAAGCAGGGACCGTCCCATTCGCCATTGGCAGCATCCCGGACACCATCGGCATCAAGATCGACAAAATACTCACCCAGGTCGTAGGCACCGTTTTCATTTTCATCGGCATACTGCTCGGGCAGATCAGACCAGAAAATCCCGACACCATCCCCCGCATCGAACACCGCATTACCATTGGTATCCGGAAAGTTTTCAGCCCCACTGGTATAGGCAATGATTTCAACGCGCATATTGGATGGACGGGTCTCCGAACTGCGCCAGGTCACCGAGCAGACACCATCCTGCAGTTCACAGGAATTGGTGATATTGCCTGCTTCCGGTGAAACAAAACTGACCCGGGTACCATCTCTGGGATTATTACCGAACTGATCACTGGCGATGATGAAGAAGGTTACTTCCACGGCATCCGTGTTGAAAGCCCCCGCCGGATTGTTGCCATTTGAACTTAATGAAAAGAAAGCCGCATCAACTACGCCAGTTGAAATAATAATATCTGCAGAGGTGCCTTCGATACCGGAGGCATCATGTGTGGCGATGACACTGACTGGCCCCTGAACTGTACCGCTTCTGATGACTGTCCTGGCCCTACCCAGGTTATCTGTCGTTGCGGTTTCACGACCGGGAAGAATAGTGGCGCCAACAGGTCCTGAGCCAATAGCAAATGATACATCTCCTCCGATAACTGGAACCCCGCCTGCACCCAGTACTTTGAAAGTCAGCTCCGAAGTATCCTGTCCACCTATCTGCACCAGCGATTTGGTGGCTGAATCGAAAATGACTGAAAGGGCCTGATTGGGCGCGATGGTCAAGGTGACCGTGGCTGTCGCACCATTTTCAATCAGGGTAGCGGTAATCTGGTCAGTGCCGGAACAGCCGAAAGCCGTATATTCAGTTTGCGCCTGCCCGGTTGTGGTACTGACGGGTGTTTCACTGAATGTCGCCAGGCCACTGGCTGAACAGGGTGAGGAAAAAGCAACAATCGCCCCCTCCGTGACAGCAGTCCCGTTTTCATCAACAATATTGACTCTGATGATGGTAGATTCCCCGGATTCCAGATTGCTTTCAGCACGCCTGTCGATGGAGAGCAGTAATTCAGGCATGCTTCTTGATTCACCAAGACCAAAAATCTGCGAATGGGATGCCAGCATCTGCTCAAGCAGTGAACTTCCTGATCTCGGCATGCCGACGATAAAAACCGGCTGTTTCTCCTGGGGACGCAAGCGAATTCTGTTTTCATAGAACTGTGGTGTGAAGATGTCCTTTACTTCTCGGACATAGGTCGACAGCGGTTTTTTGACTGGCAATTGCCTGTGAATCAGATCATTACCGTGCCTCAGATAGGTAAATGCTTTCTGATGCTCCTGCCTGTCTAGGTAGGTGTTATACAGAGAGAAGCAGCATCGTGCCTTGTCGTCATTGTTGCCGGCCTTACTTAGCAGGGCTTTTGTAATGGCGATCTCCTCATCACTTAGCTGGTAGGCTTTCATACAACTCAGGTTATAAATTGCCGCGGGGTAATCCGGCTTGATGCTGATCGCTTTTCGAAAATTTTCGATGGCTTTGTCAATTTCCCCGTAATAGCGATGGATAATGGCCAGATTATTGTAGGGATCGGCAAAATCGGGTTTAAGCGCTATGGCTTTCCGGTAGGATTCTACGGCTTCGTCAAACATGCCTAACTGGCGCTGGATCAAACCCTGAAAATTAAGTCTGCCGGCATTATTGGGGGTTTCCTTCAGGATTTCCCGGATCACCTGGTAGGCCTGTGTAAAACGGCCATCATGATAAAGGATCAGCGCCTGAAGTTGTCTGACCAGTGTTGCTCTGGGGTATTGCTGTTTAAGTGCATGATAGGCTTTTCTTGCCTCAGCCTGTTTCCCGGATTCATAGGTGCTGAGTATGGACTCACACTGTTCCTGCAGGGCATTACTGTGTTTGACTTTTCCGCTTATTACGGCCTTGGCGGGGTCCGTTCCTGGCGCAATCTGTACTCTGATATGGTGGTGCTGAGTCATGACAGACTACCCAGAAACCACCGTAAACCGGGCAACGCTCATGGTGCATCACGAACTATGGGCACACTGCTGTTCAGGACCAGGCCGTTGGCAAAGTGCAGGGTCAGATTGACCGTATCACCCGCCCTGAGATTTTGCCGCAACCCCATCAGCATGATGTGCAGCCCTCCCGGTGCGAGACTGACAGAGGTTTTCCCATCCAGCTCCAGCGTCATCAGATGCTCCATGACCATCATGCCATTCTGCATGGATGTCTGATGCAGCATGGCTGAATTGGCGGCATCAGTTCTCACTTCATTCAGGGTCATTGGGTGCTGGCCCACATTATGAATGGTCATGTAGACCGCTGCCGTCTCGACATTGGGCGGCAGCTCCCTGATATAGGCGTTCTCAATCTGGATACTGGGCTGCGCACTGCTCCAGGCAGGGAACACCAAAAACAGCAGCAACAGGTTTCTATAAAGCTTCATATACTCTCTCATTGATTTAAGATCTCAGGAAATTCAGGATTGTGGAACATTAACCTGAATATTGGGTTGACTGCCCAGCGTAATATTACCCCGCAAGCGGTACCCGCCAACAGCCTCCCGCATCACACGGTATATCCAGCGTCCTTCGGCATCATTCCGGGCTGTTATCAGAAAAGTCGCATCACGGTTTTTGACATACTCGCCGATCGTGCCCAGCTGCGACATGATTGCCAGACTTTGTGCTCTTAGTTCGTCAGGATCCAGCTGAAAATAATCACGCCTGATCGCACGTTCGCTTTCCAGCATTGCCCGGCTTTCAGCAATCGCCACTGCCCGGGGACGGATACTCGCTGCCCTGTTGAGATATTCTTCCGCCTCATCAAACTGTGCATTTTCAATCGCCCTGTTGGCCATCGCAATGTAGCGCGAAACAATATCCTCGATACCCTGCAGGGCAATCTGATTATCCGGAAAAATACTCAGCACTTCCTGATAACGGTCATAGGCATTATCTCCAGCGGGATAAAGCAGACGGCCATCTTCAAAGGCGAGACTGGCCTCATACAGCATGTCGGCGAGAATGCGCGCCCGTAGAATATAGTCAGGTGTTTGCGGCCTTTCCTCCTGCTGCCGGGGCAAATCCTCTTGCTGCTCAGCTTCAGCGACAGACTCTGGCGGGAGCTGGGTACGTGTATCAGGTGAGGGCGTTTCACACCCGCCCAACAACACCAGACTCAGCAAGCCCAAATGAAAAGACTGGAATTTATAGGGTTTCATGAGCGAATCATACTGTATTCCCGGAATTTACAGCAAACCGGAAAAGGGCAGATACGCCAGTAGATCACCTTTGTTCACCGCCGTATTGACGGGGATGACTGCCAGTCCGTCGGCCCAGCAAAGCGAGCTCATGACACTGGACCCCTGATTGTCAAAGGCAATTAACTCACTTTGTCCTCGCCCGTTTTGCTGCACCCTGACCCGTAAATATTCCTGCCGCGAACTCAGCTCAGCCCGCTCAAAACCCGCGGCAATGTGCAGCGTGTCTGTTCTGGTTTCTTTCATCCCCTGCATCTTCAGCAGGACCGGTTTAACCAGCAGCAAAAAGGTCACAAACACTGCTACAGGATTACCTGGCAGCCCGAAAAAGGGGGTCGTGCCATGCGGTGTCCCCAGATGCCCAAAACTGAATGGCTTGCCTGGCTTGATGGCCAGCTTCCATAGAGTCAACTCACCCAGTTCTGTCAGGGCCTGTCTGATGAAATCGGCCTCTCCCACTGAAACACCCCCACTACTGATGATGCAGTCAGCCTGCTCAGCGACCTTTTGCAGCGCCTGGCGGGTCTCCTTCAGGTCATCTTTCACCATGCTCAACTCAATGAGCTCGACCGGCAGTCTGTTCAACAGACTGCGCAGCGTGTAACTGTTACTGTCGTAGATTTGTCCCTGCTTGAGCGCTTGCCCGGGCATTGCCAGCTCATCCCCTGTGTTAATGATGGCGACCCGCAGGGGACTGTAAACACAGACTTCCGCAATTCCCAGTGACGCCAGTAAGCCAATGTCCTGTGGCCGCAGCCGGTGCCCCTGTTCGAGAACAGCAGCACCACAGAGGATGTCATGTCCGCGCCGGCGGATATTGTCTCCAGGGTTTGGCATTTGCAGTATCAGTACCTCGTTTTCATGCACTTCGGTATCTTCCTGAATGACCACGGCGTTTGCTCCGGGTGGCAAGGGAGCGCCGGTGAAAATTCTAGCTGCAGTCCCTGGTTGCAGGCTCTGGCCGGGATGGCCGGCCTGAATTATCTGGGAAACGGGTAGACGCTGCTGTCCCTGCAAATCCTGCGTATTAAGCGCATAACCATCCATGGCAGAATTGTCAAAGCCCGGGACATCGATCCCGGCATGAACAGTTTGTGCCAGAATTCGTCCACTGGCTTCGATTATGCTGACACTGCTTTGTTCTGCCAGGACCCGGGTTTGCTGCTGCAGGGTTGCCAGTGCCTGATCAAGGCTGCTCAGTGGTTGAGGCTGCATGCTTCAGCTCCGGTAGAGTGATGCGACAAGTTCCTTTAAGGCTGCTTCGCGTGAACGCTGTTTGATACCAAAACCTGACATGATTTTATGACAGTCCAGGACTGAATTTTCCAGCTGGGTTTTGGTGGATTGCAGGGTACTGATGTCCAGATGCTCCAAACAGCTTTTCAGGGCCTCATCGTATTTTGCAGCTTCCTGCAGAAACTTCTCCACAAAGGTATGCCGGTGTGTCGCCTGCAGAGCGCAGTAATGAAACACACCCCAGGTCTGGGCATCACAGTCCAGTTGCTTGTTAATCGCAAGCAGGACTCTGGCAACATCATCAGCCGGTGTCGGACTGCAACGCTGGTCCAGCAGGGTCAGTTTCCCGTTCTGGGCTTTGCATGCACTGATACAGGTTTGAAAGAATACGGGATTTGACGGACTGAAGAGACCTTCTGTCCTCACAATGACATGTTGCCGGTGTTTGGCGATTTGCTTTTCCAGGTCAAGTGCCAGTTTACCCAGCGGGTTGTTTGCTTTACAGACTTCAGTTTCAAGATAGGGTTTGGGATTGGTGCCGTCGAAGACGGCAGCCGATGAATGAAAAATCAGGGGAATCTGCCTGAGCCTTGCCAGACTCACCAGTTGCTTGCATGCCTTCAGCAGAGTCTGCTTGCGTTCCTTTTCAATGGCCTTCTCAGATTGGAACAGTCCCGGATTCAGACTGAGATTCAGGATTTGTGAAATCTGATTTTCTGCAGCCAGGGTCTTGAGTGCTGCAGGATCCTGGGCGACGGAATCATCACTCCTCAGCGCAGTAAAATTTCTGGCTTCCTGTACTAATAATTGGCAGTAGCTTTCACCCAGTTGATTGTCTGCACCAAAAACTAAAATGTTCACAGTCGGAGCATGTGCCGGAAACCCTTTTTACCTGACTAAAAAGGGATATCATCATCAAAACTGTCCATATCGGCAGGCGCTTCCTGGCTCGGCGTCGTGTTTTTCTGCGGAGGTGGCGCGCTTGTCCCGGAGGAATAAGACTCACCTGCTCCCCCTCGCGTATCCAGCATCTGCATTTCGCTGGCAATAATGTCAGTCGCGTAGCGTTTGACACCATCCTGCTCCCAGGAACGGGTCTGCAGTCGTCCTTCTATATACAGCTTGGAGCCCTTACGCACATATTCAGCCACAATTTCAGCCAGACGCTGATAAAAAGTCACCCGGTGCCACTCTGTGCGTTCCTGCTGTTCACCAGTGTTTTTATCTTTCCAGGTTTCTGTCGTTGCAAGCGACAGATTTGTCACTGCATTGCCGTTGGGCATGTAACGCGTTTCGGGATCCTGTCCCACATTTCCGATAAGAATTACTTTATTTACACCTCGACTTGCCACACTTCGCCTCCTTCTTTCTGGACTTGTAAGTCTAGCACGCTTCATAAAAAATTCGATGGGATTATTCTTTCCTGTAACAGGCAACGTATAATGGCGTGTTTAACCTGAATTTCATGAAGCAGCAGTAATGGATGAAATAGTCGTCAGAGGCGCCCGCACTCATAACCTGAAAAATATTGACCTGACCATCCCCAGAGACAAACTGGTGGTGATTACCGGCCTGTCCGGTTCAGGCAAATCTTCGCTGGCATTTGATACGCTTTATGCCGAAGGTCAGCGTCGTTACGTTGAATCCCTGTCCACCTATGCCCGGCAGTTTCTGTCGATGATGGATAAACCCGACATGGACCAGATTTCGGGTCTGTCTCCGGCAATTTCCATCGAACAGAAATCGACTTCGCATAATCCGCGTTCCACCGTAGGCACCATCACCGAAATCTACGATTACCTTCGTCTGCTGTTTGCACGAGCCGGCGATCCTTACTGCCCCGATCACAATCTCAAACTGGAGGCGCAGACGGTCAGTCAGATGGTCGATCAGGTGCTGGCCCTGCCGGAAGGAACTGCCATGATGCTGCTGGCACCTGTGGTCAGGGATCGCAAAGGGGAACATGTCCACATCTTTCATGAACTCAAAGCCGGCGGATTCATCCGCGCCCGGGTGGACGGCATCATGACCGAACTGGATTACCCGCCTGCCCTGGACAAGAACAAGAAACACACCATTGAAGTGGTCATTGACCGCTTCAAGGTGAGGGGTGACCTCAGCCAACGCCTGGCTGAATCCTTTGAAACCGCCCTGCACATTGCTGGCGGCCTGGCAATCGCCGCCCCCATGGAGGGAGCAGGTCAGGAAATGGTTTTTTCCTCCCTCTTTGCCTGCCCGGAATGTGGTCACAGCATTTCAGAACTTGAACCCAGGCTGTTTTCCTTCAACAACCCTGCCGGTGCCTGCGAAGCCTGCGACGGCCTGGGCATGAAGCAGTATTTCGATCCGAAAAAGATCATTCTCGACGATTCCCTGTCCCTTGCCGAAGGCGCCATCAGGGGTTGGGACCGGCGCAATATTTATTATTTCCAGTTGCTGAAATCACTCGCCGATCATTACAAATTCAGCATTGATACTCCCTTCAATAAACTCACCAGCAAACAGCAGCAGCTTATTTTGTCCGGTAGTGGCCGCGAGCAGATTGAATTCACCTTCTACAATGAAAAGGGTAAAACCTACATCAATCGCAAAACCTTTGAAGGCATCCTGCCCAACATGGAGCGTCGTTACCGGGAAACGGAATCACAGATGGTCCGGGAAGAGCTGGCCAAATACCTGAATTCCCAGCCCTGCCCGGCATGTGACGGTACCCGTCTGCGCCGCGATGCCCGTCATGTTTTTATCAATAAAAAGAGCCTGCCCAGTATCACTGACATGACCATTGGCGAAGCCGCCGGGTATTTCGCCAAACTGAACCTGAAAGGCAAGCAGGCCAAGATAGCCGAGAAAATCCTTAAGGAAATCCAGGACCGCCTGAAGTTCCTCATTGACGTGGGGCTGAACTATCTGACCCTGAGTCGCAGTGCCGAAACCCTGTCTGGCGGCGAAGCGCAGCGTATCAGGCTGGCAAGCCAGATCGGTGCCGGCCTGGTGGGCGTCATGTATATTCTGGATGAACCCTCCATCGGTCTGCATCAGCGCGATAATGACCGTCTGCTGAATACCCTGCGACATTTAAGGGACATCGGCAATACCGTGATTGTGGTAGAACATGATGAAGAAGCCATTCGCAGTGCCGACCACATTATTGATATTGGTCCGGGGGCAGGGGTACACGGTGGCCGCATCGTGGCCCAGGGTACCGACAAGGAGATTGAAAAGGTTGCCGAGTCCTTAACCGGTCAGTATCTGTCCGGCAAACAGGAAATCTCAATTCCGGCCCAGCGCACCAAACCTGATCCCCGCAGGCAGCTGGTGCTTTCGGGCGCCGCCGGCAACAACCTGAAATCTGTCAATCTTGAAATTCCTCTGGGGCTGATGACCTGTATCACCGGCGTTTCCGGTTCCGGCAAATCCACCCTGATCAACAATACCCTGTACCCCTTGACCGCGACTGCCCTGAACGGTGCCACCACCCTGAATGCGGCAAAACACAAATCGCTGGAGGGACTGGAACACCTGGACAAGGTCGTGGATATCAATCAGAGCCCCATAGGCCGTACACCCCGCTCCAACCCGGCTACCTACACCGGCATCTTTACCCCCTACCGCGACCTCGTTGCCCCGAAGCTGGAGGCGCGTGCACGTCGTTACAAACCAGGCC
>CAZKJY010000048.1:0-9383 GCA_964553165.1 uncultured Enterobacteriaceae bacterium | reverse complement strand
AATAAGACTATCACGTCGGGCATTAAAAATTGATATGGTTGATGACCATGGCAAGTTAGTCTGCAACTATAGCAGAAACAGTAACCAAGCGACTGTTCTACATCAACAATTTTAGAAATCCGTTATTAATGCAACTGATAGCCAATTAAAATTAAAGGCCAGGTATTTTTGTGTGGCGCAAATAGTATTTTTGTATCAAAATTCCACTGTCCCAGATTGCCAATTCAACGTTTGATTGGCTGTTTATTTTTGAAGGTATCAAATGTCCTCCAATAAAAAATTTCCCCGTCGTTCATTTCTGGAAATAGTCGCTGGCAGCCTGTTAACCGTCACCGGCGGGCTGGCGGGTTCCAAAAAGACCTATTCCCAGATCACCGACAATGATGTGAACGATGAAGCCGGAAGGGGTCGAGGCGGCAACGGCATCACCGACAACGACAGCAACGATGAAGCCAACCGGGGGCGCGGACGCAGCGGCCCTACTGATAACGACTCCAATGACGAGGCCGGACGGGGCCGAGGCGGTAACGGGATCACCGACAACGACAGTAACGATGAAGCCAATCGTGGGCGCGGACGCAGCGGCCCAACCGACAATGATTCCAATGATGAGGCCGGACGGGGCCGGGGCGGTAACGGTATCACCGATAATGACAGCAACGATGAAGCCAATCGTGGCCGTGGGCGAAGCGGCCCAACCGACAATGATTCCAATGATGAAGCTGGTCGGGGTCGCGGACGCAGTGGCCCTACCGACAATGATTCCAATGACGAGGCTGGACGAGGTCGAGGTGGCAATGGCATCACCGACAACGACAGTAACGATGAAGCCAATCGTGGGCGCGGACGCAGTGGTCCTACCGACAATGATTCCAATGACGAAGCTGGACGTGGTCGGGGTGGCTCCGGCATCACCGACAGTGATGTTAACGATGAAGCCGGGCGTGGCCGCGGTTGAAGCAGGCTGACTGGCACAATAATCCCCTGTCCTATCTGATTGACCCGGTCAGTCACCATGAGTTTTTTGCGAATTATCACGAACAGCGTTCCCTGCTCAGCGTTCATGGCCAGGCAGATCGCTTCAGTGAGCTGCTGACGCTGGACAGGATAGATGACATTATCGCCTATACAGAACTCCCTCCCGGCTCCCTGCGTATGGTGCGTCAAAAACCACCTATCAATCGCAGAAATTATACCTTCAGCAATGACAATATTGATCGGGGCTCTGTCATTCGTCATTACCAGCAGGGGGCGACAGTCGTCCTGAATCAGCTGCATTATGCCGATAAAAATCTTGCCCATTTTTGTGCAGCACTGGAACAGGTATTCAGCTGCTATGTGCAAAGCAATATTTACCTGACACCGAAAAACAGTCAGGGCCTGCCTGCCCACTACGATGGACATGATGTGTTTGTGCTGCAACTGTCAGGAGAAAAATCCTGGAAGCTGTATCAGAAACCCATAGACAACCCGTATCGCGGTGAAGATTTCAAAGTGGGAAAATTCGAACCCGGAGAACCTGTCGAAAGTTTCATTCTCAAACCGGGTGACTGCCTGTATATACCGCGCGGCCTGATGCATGAAGCCGAAAGTACTGATGGCGAATCCTCCCTGCATATCACCATTGGCCTGATCGTCAAAACCTGGGCGGATCTGATGCTCGAAGCGATGTCAGAAGTCGCCCTGAATACACCTGAATTCCGGCGCTCTTTGCCACCCGGCTTTGCCAACCAGGATTTCGACAGGGAAACCGCCCGCAGCTATTTTGAAAAGCTGCGTGACAGCTTCAAAAACAATGCAAGTTTCGATTCTGTTTTTGAACTGTTTATCGACAATTTTATCCGCTCCCGGGGGGCGGATGTGCGTGGCGGAATTCTGACAGCAACGGCAGAAATCAAGCCGGAAGACCGCTATATTCGCAAACCCTTTATTCAGTTTCGAATTAACGAGGGCGATGATGATATCGTCATCATTTTTGCTGGTGGCGACATACATTTCGAAAGCACTGCGCTTGCTGGCCTGAAACAGGCCCTTTCAGGCGAACCCTTCTCACCTGATGCCTTTTCAGCTCTGAGTCCTGAAGACCAAATCGACAGTATTAAAAAGCTGCTGGCTTTTGGTCTTATACAAAAACTATGAACCCAGACCTTCCTGTAGGTTCAGGTCAGACGGAAGACTTGTATCAGACGATCATTCTGATTTGGCTGCAGGGGCCGTCTGATGGATTCAGGGACAGGAATCACCAGATTGGCAACAAAGGTGGAATCCCGTAACCAGGCATATTTATCACCGGTAACATTAAATACCGGAGCCAGCCGATAGCTGCCGTTTGGGTAGGCCAGACCTTTGTTGTGTATGATAATCTGGTAACCATCGTCCGTCTGCAGGCGGTACAAGGCATCAATCACAGTGACTCCGTCCGGTCGTGTCACTGGGAAATCGCCACCACCAGGTATCACCGTGCCACTTATCCCATTTCCCCAGAACCAGCCGCCAACAATCGGCCAAAGACGATTCCGCTCTCCATCTGCAGCATTGACCTCTGGCCCCATGGATTCCGATGCTGTACATATTGGCACGATGTTCATGACCAGCTCCAATCCGATCTGGTCAAAGACTTCTGAGGAAGCAAAATTTTCCTCGGCGCTTGCTGCCAGTACGAAACCGTTACTGACTGAGGCCAGTCCTGCAAATATTGTACTCTGACCAAGTATTCCCAGACTTTTTCTGCGCGAGAGTTTCATCTTTCTGTTCCCTTTTTCAATCGCCCATGGGCAATTTCTGTTTCAGTTATGCGTGTGGCCTGGCTTACAGATTCGCCATCTCTTCATAGTATGGCACCAGACTTCTGTTCAGCCAGGTTGAGGTGCTGACCGTATTGTCCCAGCCCAGCTCTTCCAGATCCAGGGCATCAACGACCTGTTCAATGGGAACACCTCCTTGCGCCAGTTCCCGCATGCGACGGTTCATTTCTTCAAAGCGGTATTTGTAAGCAATAACATCTTCCCTGTCCATCAGCCAGCCATGTCCCGGAATGACCGTATCAAAATCAATCTCCAGCAGGGCATCGATGGTTCGCACCCACTCCACCGCACTGCCACCTGAGGAATAATCGATAAAAGGCATGCCATCAATGATCAGATCACCGGTATGCACGGTACGCAAATCCGGAAAATAGATAATACTGTCGCCATCTGTGTGTCCACGCCCCACGTGCAACAGGCGTACTTCCACTCCCCCGAGAAAAACTGATGCCTCACGATCAAATACGATATTGGGTTCGCCCGGCTGGCCAATCCGCAGAAAATTATTGCGGGCATTGCGGTGCCCAACAATATCCAGCCCGGTCGTCGCAAGCACGCCATTGCCCTGCGCATGATCCGGATGGTGATGGGTATTCAGGACATATTTGATCGGCAAGGGAGAGATAGTTCGGATTAGCGCCAGGGCATCAGCAACCAGCGCATTAAATTTGCTGTCCACTACGATCAGTCCTTCCGGCGTAACCCGTACAGCAATATCTCCACTTTCATGATTCAGGTCATCCGCATACTGACGTCCGTCTTGCGGACAGTCATTAAACATGCAGGGAGTAAATGGACCACGAATCAGATAAAGACCTTCTTTTACCCGTTCAACTTTCATCGGGCCACCTGCGATATCTTCCTGCTCATGTCGTAGAGATGGTTGCCCGATAGCCGCGAGACTGGTCAGCAAGGCCGTCAGAAAAAGGATCACCAAGGCATATATGTTACGGATCATAGGAGAAGTCTTCCTGTGGTTTAGAGTTCCTGAATGCGGACATCACGAAACCTGACCACACCGGTTCCGTACTGCAGGGCAATGTAGCCTGAAGCCAGCTGATCATTGTCGACATTGACGGTCTCCACCCCATTCATGCGAACTTCAAGGTGGGATCCCTGAGCCAGGATTTCAAAACGGTTCCACTGATTGGCGGCATCCAGCTGCACCATCGGTGCAGCGACATTGACGATACTGCCGGTGCGGTAGGTGGGATCCGGGCGCTGGTCGAAAACATTCACTTCATAGCAGTTTTCTGCACCGATTGTCTGGTTGCTATCGCAACGAATGAAAACCCCACTGTTGGCCTCAGGGCTGGTCCAGAATTCAACCACCAGCCGAAAATCATCATAGGGGATTTCTGAGACCAGAAAGCCTGCCTGACCTGAACCTTCCACATAACCATCGCTGAGAGTCCAGTCAGCGCCCCCCACTTCATTCCAGCTATTCAGGTTGCTGCCATCAAACAGCGTGGTCATGCCATTGAATGATGTCCAGCTGCAGGCAGCAAGTGCTGTCGCCAGACCAACCGAAATGAGTGCTTTGCTGCTATTCGCCATAATCCCCTGCCTGTGATGTCTTGTTATTATGCTGAGAGGCATCTTACACAATGCCTTGCTGGATTCCTATGTTGTGCCAGGCACTTTACCCTGAATCAGAATCCGGTTTATCGGGCCCGGTATAGAAATCCGGTTCATGCACCTTTACCACCTCGGAGTCCGTTGCCCATGCATGGCAGGTATTGAGCACGAAAGGTCTCTCCTTTTTGCCCCCCGGCTCTGCCTTCGGCTTGGCTTCCATTTTCTTCCTGAAGGGGGACAGGGTTTGTATCGCCACGGTCGCCATCGGAAACAGTAGTTCCGTAATATGTGTACAACCTTTCACGCCGCCGACAAGCTGGCGGATTTTACTGCGCCAGCCCGGACCCATCTGTACGCCTATCAGAGCCCTGTAATTGGGCGTGATATCCGGACAGATCTGAAAGGGACTGTTCAGGGTCACGGCTTCAACATCCTTGATCTCCAGCTCTGTGTTCACCGTGAGTCGGACCAGCATCTCATGCAGTGGTTCCCCAGCTGCAATGGTGGTTCGCCAGGCATTACTGATCGGATAGGTCTTGGTATCGATCAGATGCCCCTCAATATCCCACAGACCATCTTCACGCTCATAGCCCTGATACTGGATGCTGCGCGTGTGCATATGCTTTCTGGGTTCGGCTTTGGATAAGGCCATCGTGCTTCCTGTCCTGTGATGTGTTGTAAGCATTTCCACGGGATGCTACCGGGATTCAACAGTAACATTTTACCGGGAATTATGCCCTGCTTCATGACCAAAACAGACCACTCACGCCGCCCGGCAAAGCCCAGAAATAATAGCGTAGGCATCTATAAAATAAGGAAAAATCAAGAATATGCGCCGGATCCACGAGTGAAAGCTTTTTAATATCAATTGAATCGTTATACTCCCCTCTTTCTGCGATTCCGGATAATTGGGAAACTGACTTTGCGATACTCTTCAGCTCTGACATCAGCCCTGACATCAGCCCTGACAGGCCTCTGCCTGATCACCCCCAGTCTGCTGGCGCTGGCACAGCCAGCCTCAATCGGGCCTGCATCGGCGCAAATTAACCGTACTACACTGGAGCCCATCCTGGATGGTCGGCTTGATGACCCCATCTGGCAACAGGCGACAGTCATCAGCGATTTCCATCAGGTGCAACCGGTTGACCACGGTGAACCTTCAGAGCGCAGTGAATTTTATATTACCTACGATGAGAACAACTTCTACATGGCGGCCCGCCTGTATGACAGTGATCCCTCGCAGATTCGCGCCCGTCAGCTGATTCAGGGCCAGAACGTTTTTGGCGATGACACCGCCGATATCCTGCTGGACACCTTCAACAACGACAGAACAGCTTTTTATTTTCAGACCAATCCCAATGGCGTTCGCAGTGAGGGCACCTGGGAAAGCCCGACTTCCTACAACAACGACTGGACCGGTATCTGGCAGGTCGAATCACGCATTGACGAGCAGGGTTGGACGACGGAAATGATCATTCCCTTTACCACCCTTAACTTTGACCCCAATACCGAGGAATGGGGACTGAATCTCGGGCGCAGCATCGCCCGTAAAAATGAAAGAATTTACTGGTCATCCTTCAATCGCACTACCAGCCCGTCCACGGCCGGACAGGTCTCCGGAATCAGTGGCATTCAGCAGGGTCTGGGGCTGGATATCGTGCCCTCGCTCACGGTTGCGCAGGCAGAAAACCATGTCACTGACACCAATACCGACCGGGTCGATCCTTCGCTGGATGTGTTTTACAAGTTCACCCCCAATCTGACCGGGGTACTGACCCTCAACACTGATTTCTCCGCCACGGAAGTGGATGACCGCCAGGTCAACCTGACCCGCTTCTCGCTGTTTTTCCCGGAAAAGCGCGATTTTTTCCTGCAGGATTCCGAAATCTTCAGCTTCGGTAATATCAGCGGTGGAGGCGGCGGTGGCAATGCTCCGCCGGGTGCCAAACTGAACAATGCCATCCCCTTTTACTCCCGGCGTATTGGCCTCAATCCGGCAAACGGACAGCCGGTAGATATCGATGTGGGAGCCAAAGTGGCTGGTCGTGTCGGTGACCTGAGTGTTGGCGCGCTGGCCATCCAGCAGGGGGACCGGCCCGGACTGGCTGGTCAGGATGTCTTCGTGGGAAGGCTTACCTCCAATGTGCTGTCAGAATCCAGGATTGGCGTCATTTTCACCAATGGTGATCCGAACAGCGAAACCGACAACTCGCTGGCCGGCGTCGATTTCAATTACCGCAATACCCAGTTTTCCGACAGCCATACCGTGACAGGCGATTTGTGGTACCAGCAATCCGATACACAGGGAGTCCAGGGGGACGACAAGGCCTACAACGCCAATATCAACTATGCCACCCTGGGCACTGGTTTCAGCCTGGAGCTGGATTACAGTTATGTCGGCGCCCAGTACAACCCGACGCTGGGGTTTGCCAATCGACGTGGTATTGAGCGGGCGGCCTTTGCCTCCAACTACCGTTTATTCACCAACGGCAACCCTTTTATACGCAATTATACCTGGGTGCTTCGTGGGGAATATTTTGAGGATATCGCCACCGGGGAGCTGCAAAGCAGTTTTCTCCAGTTTAATCCGCTTTCCTTCGATACCCAGCGCGGCGACCTGGCTTTCGTGATGTTGCGAAATGAAAAGGAAAATCTGGTCCAGCCGTTCCAGATAGTGCCTGGCATCACTATTCCCGTTGGCGAATATTCCTTTGACTCAGTCCAGTTACTGATTCGTGGCAGCCGTAATCGCACGCTCTCCCCCAGCCTGACTTTAGTGGATGGCGAGTTCTATGACGGGGACCGCTCCCAGATCAATGGCGGCCTTACCTGGGACCCCAACAGAAACCTTTCACTGGACTTCTCCTATAACTACACCAATGCCAGTCTGCCCGCGGGAGATTTCATCACAAGACTGATCCGACTCAACGCCAGTTTTGCCTTCAACGTGCGCTGGTCCTGGGTCAATCTGCTGCAGTACGACAATGGCTCCGGCACCATGGGCCTGAACAGCCGCTTACGCTGGAATCCACGCGCCGGTGAAAACTTCTATATGGTGATCAACTACAATTTCGATTCCACGGCCGGTGCCTTCGATGAGCTCAATTCAACTGACTCCGAGCTGGTGCTTAAATACACCCGGAATTTTCGCTTCTGACCCGGGAGAACCGGCCTGTTAACGCTGGCGGTTTCATCCGAGCTGCCTGCCAGGCAGCTCCCGACCGGTTGACAGCACGCCCAAAAATCCTTCAAATGAAATCCCGGACATGTGCCCGGCATCATTCACGACAAACACTGAACCTTGCCAGTGATGTTTACCAGAATTCGACAAAACAGTTTTTTGCTACTCTTTCTGCTCACAGGCAATCCCGCTGTGCAGGCACAGACCAACGCTAGCAACCTGCCTCCCCTGCTGGAAACGCTTGGGCAACATTTCGAGCAACTGCAACAGCTGGCAACTGCCCTGGACGACAATACCCGAATCCGGGAAACACTCCGCCAGGAGGCCGACAGACTCAATGACGAAAATGCCCAACTGGACCAGCAACTGGCAGACTACCATGCAGCCCTGGAGACCCTTAACCAGGGGATTGATGACTATACCCGTAACTGTGCCGGTCAGGCTTTGGACAATGAGGCCTTGAGTGCCTGCGAGACACAGCGAAGCCAGCTTGAAGACAGAAACAATGTGCTTACCGCACAGTTTGAGCAGCTAAGTGTCCGCGAAACGCAATATTCAGCCGGTGTTGACGAGATCAACCGGCTTGAAAATGAACGAGCCCTGGCAGCCCAGCAGATTATCAGCCGCTACCAGCAGGCTGAAAGCGAATTTGACCAGGTCATTTCAGCCCTGGTGCAGATTGATCCGCTGAGTCAGGCCTGTGTGGCATTGGAACCCGAAGACACCTATCCCTGCATGCAGCAGTTCTGGAACGTAAGCAACTGATCAACCCCGGTTTCCCGATAAATAACCAGGTTTCCGTTGGCCTGACATTGACTTGGTGGGGATAAATACTGTCTCATAGGGCCATAATAATAATGATGATGGGGAATCCCAATGCCTGCTAGAAGCTCCCGGTTTTATGCCCTTTTGCTGCCACTTCTGATCCTGTCAGGTGCTGCTCTCTCGCAGGTTAACGATGGCCTGTCCAGCGAAGAAGTGGAGTCCCGCCGCAACAATGCGCCTGACACACCTGGCACAGGCCCCTTCCCTGCCACCAAGGTCGTGGAAGCCGGATTACACGATCAGGTGGTCTACCGTCCCGAAAATCTGGCAGCCCTTGGAGATACCAAACTCGGTATCTATGCCTTTGGTAACGGCAGCTGTACCGATGATGCGGCACACTCCCGCTTTCACCCGCTGGAGATAGCTTCACACGGCTATCTGGCCATTGTTCCCGGCGAAATCTATACCGGCCCTGATGCGATTGAGCGCCCTGCCTCGGATGCCGACAGCACAATGCCAGCAACAACACCTGCCTATCTCAAAGCAGCCATTGACTGGGCGCTGGCTGAAAATACCCGACCTGACAGCCCATACTATGGTCTGATTGATCCGGAGATGATTGCCGTGTCCGGTTTCAGCTGTGGCGGTATTCAGGCCCTGATCAATGCCGGTGACGAACGCGTCTCCACCGTCGTCATCATGAACAGCGGCCTCTACAATGGGCGGCCAACGGTGATGACCGGACTGTCGACTGACAAACACGTGCTGCAGGAAATCCATACACCCATTATTTACATCCTGGGCGGTGAAACCGATATCGCCTACGAAAACGGCATGGATGATTACGCAAGAATCAATCATGTCCCCGTGGCCGTTGCCAATATCAACAAAGGGCATGGTGGCACCTACTGGGAGGAAAATGGCGGACCCGCTGCCCAGGTCGCTGTGAACTGGCTGCAATGGCAACTCCGTGGAGACCAGGAGGCTGCTCATATGTTTGTGGGTGACCATTGCGGTCTGTGTGAAGATCCGCAATGGCAGTATGAGAAAAAGGG